>NZ_LWEY01001279.1:0-1560 GCF_001634935.1 Oleiphilus sp. HI0043
GAGTAGTCGGCCAACAATTTGTGCTGTGCCGCCGCCAATGCCTACATCCACCTCATCGAAAACCAGTGTTGGAATGGTCGAGTTTTGAGCGACAATGACTTGAATCGCTAAGCTGATTCGGGACAGCTCACCGCCTGAGGCAACTTTGTTGATGGCTTTGGGGGGCTGTCCAGGATTGGTGCTAATCAGGAATTCGACGGTATCCAGACCGTGCTGGCTTACCTTGCTGTTATCGAGAGGTGTTAGGCTGACGCAGAACTTCACTGACTTCATATCCATCAATGCTAGCTGCTCACATATTTTCTTTTCTAAAGAGCTGGCACACTTTATACGCTTCTGACGCTGCGTTTCAGCTAAGGCCCGGTAAGTGTTTTCCAATTCGATTACTTCAGCTTGCAGTTGCTCCAGATTTTGGTCGCCATTATTAAAGTCATGTAGTTCTTTGCTGAGTTTGTTTTGTATGGTTAACAGCTCAGTGGGTTCACAGCGGTGTTTTCTTGCTAACTGGTAAGCAGTGCTTAGGCGTTCTTCGATTTCTTGCAGGCGTGCTGGGTTGAGTTCAAATGAGTCGATAAAATGGCGTAAATTACTACCTGCCTCTTCAATTTGGATTTGCGCTTCATTCAGCATGTTGAGTGCTTCACTAATCTCATGATTTTCGCTGGGTAGGTTGTGTAGTGATGAGGAGGCTGAAGAAACCATGCTGGCGGCATTAGCATCACCCTCTGAACATAACGCTAGAGCTTCATGTGCTCTACTCAAAAGCAGTTCTGCATTTGCTAGCTGGGATTGCTCTTTTTCGAGCTGCTCAACTTCACCTTCTTGTAGGCCCAGTGCCTCGAGCTCTTCAAGTTGAAAGGTAATGAGGTGAATGCGGGCAGTAATCTCATCCTGGTTGTTTTCAAGTTTAGATAGGTGCTTAGCTTGACTTGACCATTTATTAAAAGCGCTGGAAACCTTGTCTGAGGTACTTTGTAGTTGGCCAAAGTTGTCGACAATCACCCGGTGGTTATCTTTGTTAAGTAAGGATTGGTGTTCGTGTTGGCTGTGAATATCAATCAGTAGCTCGCCAATTGATTTTAAATTCTGTAGAGGGCTAGGGTGGCCATTTATATAGCTGCGCGAGCGGCCCTCGGCTGTGATGACTCTGCGCAATATACATTGCTCGCCTTCTTCCAGGTCGTGGTCTTTAAGCCATTCAAGTGCCTTGGGGTGTTTGTCTAACTCAAAGGCTGCAGAAATTTCAGCCTTGGGCTCTCCGTGACGCACCATGCTCGTATCAGCCCTGTCGCCAAGCGCCAAGCCTAATGCGTCGAGAATAATTGATTTACCAGCTCCGGTTTCTCCGCTGAGTACGGTCATGCCGTTGTTGAATAAAACTTCCAGGTGGTCAGCGATGGCGAAGTTGGAGACTTTGAGTTGGCTAAGCATGGTTATTTTTCCGTGTCTGGATATGCAAATCAAAATTTGCTAAATATTACTGTATCTATAACCAGTTGGTAAAGATAAATATTATTCTTTCAGGCCGAGATTAAATGCAGTTAAAAAATAACTTGGTGG
>NZ_LWEY01001280.1:0-1113 GCF_001634935.1 Oleiphilus sp. HI0043
TCATCGCAAATTGTAATCTAGATGTTATGGGGCGGGACTTTAGCGCCTTATCCGACCTCTGCCGCGATATGGGCCAAGGGGTTTTTAGCGAGTTTGGCAACGAACAATTATTCAGACAGTCTGTTATTGATATTTACGACTCAGAACGCTCCACGAGCGAAACCAAATATGAGATTGATAGCCTATTCAAAACATGTGTAAAGAAGCCTTTTGACAGTGATAAACGCGTATCTAAGGTAGTCGATTTGATCAAGGATTCTATTGACACAAACCTATCTATTGAGAGTCTCGCTGATACAGTGAACTTGTCAGTACCTGGACTCACCAAAGTCTTCAAAAAACAAACAGGCGTACCCATACGCAGGTATCGTCAATGGCATAGGTTATTTGTCACCGCAGTCGAAATCAGCAGAGGAAAGAGTTTAACCGACGCCGCCATTGATGCGGGTTTTGTCGACCTATCTCATTGCACCCATACTTTTAATATGATGCTAGGCATGAAGCCGTCATATTTTTTATCCCAACCAGAGCGAATTATTGTGATGACTGAAAATAAGCAGCGCCTATCTTGTACAAAAAATTGAGCGAGTCAGACTCTAAAGCTCATAGTAATCAGTCGCCTCAGCGAGGGTTGGGACTTTCTGTCTACATGATGAGGTAGTTTTATATCACTCCCTGCTCACGCAGCCATTGCTCACTCCTAGCCATACCTTCTTCAAGGCTAACTTTAGGCTGATACCCTAGCTCTGCACTGGCCTTATCATGGATATATTTAGCACTAGGCCTCGATAGCATCGCAACGGTAGAAGGATTTAATTCTGTACGTTTACCGAAAAGATGAGCCATTCGCTCCGCGGCAAAAGCGATAGGATAAAGCAGCTGTTTGGAAAGTGTTCTTGCCGAGTCCAAACCTAACATTTTGGCTAAAAAAGAAAAATACTCCTGATTACTCACCTGCCCCATGCCTGATAGGATATAAATCTGTCCGATTGCCTTGTCTGAGTTCAGTGCCAAATAACAGCCCTCAACCAAGTCATCAATATACACTGGGCCGAACATACCTTCTTTCGGGGCGATGAATTTCTTTTGCTTCATCATGTCAATTGGCGTCAC
>NZ_LWEY01001281.1:0-1574 GCF_001634935.1 Oleiphilus sp. HI0043
GATTGGCTCTATGGTGGTGAGGGCAATGATGAGTTGAATGGCGGTGCCGGGAATGATTACCTTAATGCCGGCGATGGCGATGATACCGTTAGTATGAATGTGGGTGAAGGCCATGATGAAGTGGTATTCGGTGGTGGCTTAAATACGCTAAACATTCAGGGTGATATCGACGCAAGTGACATTGAATTTAGAATGAAAGGTCGACACTCACTATTTATTAGCGCTGGCGAGGCTTTGGACTGGTCTGTTGAGGTCAGTTTGCATTTTGATAGAGACTATGGAAATTGGCGCTATCAACTTGATCACTTGCTTGTGAATGACACCGAGGTCGAAATTACCGATACGATAGGCGAGGTCATTGATATTTCTGGTGGTTACTATAATGGTTCAGGTTATGTCGTAATTAGGAGTAACGAAACGGAATCTTGGAATTATGCTTTAGGCACTGAGGGTGACGATCTAATTTACGGCACGGATGATGCCGCAATATTTGATGAACTTGAAGGCGGTGCCGGGAATGATCAGCTATATGGCAAAGCAAATAATGACATTCTTCGAGGCGGAGAGGGGCATGACGTTTTAGACGGGGGCGCAGGTGATGATGAACTTTATGGTGGAGACGGCCAAGATACCCTGATTAGTGGCAAAGGGAATGATCGTCTAATGGGCGGCTTTGGGGGCGATGTATATCGTATCTACGCAGGTTCTGGAGTATCTCGTATTTCTGATTTTTCAGAAGACTTTAACATCATTGAAATAGCGAATGATTTAAGCGCACAAAATGCTGCGCTTCACCAAAGTGGTGATGATTTAATGATCTCTTTTGAAACGGGTGAGAATGTCATTGTCTCGAACTATTTCGACTCAGGAATCCCAAGTGGCGTAATTGATGAAATACGCTTTGCCGATAATACTGTCTGGGAATCTGCGTATGTTCAGGCAAACGTTGAAGACCTTCCGCTCTCATACGATGGGCAAGCTCCAGCAGGATTTAACGTTGTAGATCAACCTAACGGGAGTGGCGATTATATCGGTACGAATGATGACGATTTTATTGAGGGTACTGGAGACCAAGAAGTCGTTTATGGGTCTTGGGGGCGAGATATCATCGTTGGCTTTGGTGGTTCTGATGAGTTAGTGGGTAGTAGTGGTGGCGATTTGATAATCGGTGACGGTTTGCTATTTGGTAACGAAGGGGATGACATTTTGGAGTCGAGAAATATGAGCAACGACAATTATGATGGTCGTGCTTTTATGTTTGGCGGTGATGGTGATGATACCTATCGTGTCGGTATAAACAGCGTAAACACCTTTATCTACAACGGCTCTGAAGCGGGTCATTATGGCGCTAGCTTTTCAGGGGGGCCAGGTGGAAGCGCAAGTGACTTTGATGTACTGGAGTTTATGGAAGGCATCTCTCCCGACGATATTAATTTTTATGCTAATGGTTATGGTCTCGAATTAGAAATCGGAAATAATGGCTATGTCGTCACGTTGGCAGATTATTTTGAACCTTTGACATACCAAGGGCAGGGCATAGGTGAAACCGCACCCGTTGACGAAATTCGTTTTGC
>NZ_LWEY01001282.1:0-1746 GCF_001634935.1 Oleiphilus sp. HI0043
AGTTTAGGCGTCGCGTTATTACAAAACCTCCGAAACCGGACTTCCCCATACCGGATGATCTTAAATATGATGGCTCTTGATTAAGGGGCTGGCATTGCCTAATTACCGTAAACTGTAGAAGTCGGCGTGAATCTTGCTGATACCTTACTGATATTTGTTTTTCGTCAAATTAGTGACGATATCAGTCTTGGTAGTGATATTTATGCAGCAAGCCGCAATGCTTCAACAATTCAAGGTTCTTACTCAGGGTAATCTCGCCATCCCGGTGCTATTGATTGCAATCCTGGGGATGATGACCCTTCCTGTTCCTCCTTTCCTGCTTGATTTGTTGTTTACCTTCAATATTGCTTTGGCGCTTGTTGTCTTGCTTGTTTGTGTCTACTCCCTGCGGCCCGTTGAGTTCGCGATATTCCCAACCGTTTTGTTAGTTGCCACGCTTTTACGTTTGGCGCTAAATGTCGCTTCAACTCGTGTTGTTCTCTTGGAGGGGCACGAAGGTGGCGATGCTGCAGGTAAGGTGATTGAGGCCTTCGGTGAGGTTGTCATTGGAGGCAATTACGCTGTCGGTTTGGTTGTCTTTGCTATTTTGATGATTATTAACTTTGTTGTTGTAACAAAGGGTGCTGGCAGGGTCTCGGAGGTTAGTGCGCGCTTTACGCTCGATGCGATGCCGGGTAAACAGATGGCGATTGATGCTGATCTTAATGCTGGCATTATCGAACAGGAAGAAGCCAAGTCACGTCGTGAAGAAATTGCAACGGAGGCTGACTTTTATGGTTCTATGGATGGTGCCAGTAAGTTTGTTCGTGGTGATGCCATTGCGGGTTTGTTGATTTTAGCGATCAATATCATAGGCGGTCTCTCTATTGGCATGGTGCAGCATGATCTAGAATTCTCTGATGCAATGGAAAAGTATTCGCTACTGACTATTGGTGATGGCTTGGTTGCACAGATTCCTTCGCTACTACTTTCTACCGCCGCAGCAATTATGGTGACACGTGTTAGTAGTATGCAGGACATGTCGTCACAAGTTCTTGATCAGATGTTTCTATCCCCAAAGGCTTTATATGTGGCCTCAGGCATTCTTATCGCAATGGGTCTGGTACCGGGCATGCCTCATTTGGCATTCTTGGGTTTGGGTGGCGGTTTAGCATTTTTTGCTTGGTATGGTCAAAACAAGAGATCGAAAGGTGAAGAGGTTGAAGCAAGCGCTCCGGGTGCTCGCAGGTCAGGTGCTCAGCCTAATATGTCTGGCGGTGCTAATGTAACGCCTGATAATCAAGGTCAAATATCGGCTGATGGACAGCCTAAAGAAGAGTACAAAGAGCTTGGCTGGGATGATGTTTTGTCGGTCGATATTATAGGCCTGGAAGTTGGTTATCGCATAATTCCTCTTGTTGATAAAAATCAGGGGGGGGCATTGCTTGGTAGGATAAAAGGGGTGCGTAAAAAGCTGTCGCAAGAGTTAGGTTTCTTAATGCCTTCAGTTCATATTCGCGACAATCTTGACCTTATGCCAAATGTTTACCGAATCACCTTGATGGGCGTAACGATTGCTGAAGCAGAAATTCACCCAGAGAGAGAGCTAGCTATTAACCCGGGTCAGGTCTTTGGGAAAATTGACGGGGTTGAGGGTAGAGACCCTGCTTTTGGGCTTGATGCAATCTGGGTTGAGAGTTCTCAAAAGGATCATGCGCAAACGCTAGGTTATACCGTTGTCGATGCGAGTACTGTGGTGGCGACACA
>NZ_LWEY01001283.1:0-1683 GCF_001634935.1 Oleiphilus sp. HI0043
CAGGTGATCCCAGGTATTTCGTCTGTGAATGCTGCTGCCAGCGCGATGATGCAACCGCTTACAATGTTAAAAGAATCGTTTGTTGTGGTCAGTGGCCGTCATCAGGATTCGCAAATAGAGCGAGCCCTTAGCGAGCACGATAGTGTGGTGATCATGAAAGCAGGGCAGGCCCGCCCAAGAATATTGGCATTGCTTGAGCGAACGGGAAGATTAGCCGACGCCACGTATCTTGAATATATCGGCCGAGATAATCAGAAGATTGTGAGCGATATAACTCAATTATCTCCAGAGCAAGGGCCGTATTTTTCTTTGTTTGTGGTTTTACCATCGGCAGATCGTAGCTCAGAGGAGAGAAGTCGTGATTAGAATTTTCGCGTTAACCGAAGCCGGGCGCTGTTTGGCAGAACGCTTAGCAAGCGCAATTAGAACCGATTCAACTGCGCTTACGAATGAAGTCGAGGTGTCGTTTAAACCGCAACCCTTTGCGCAAACGGTGCAAGACTCATTTCGCGCCGGCGAACGACAGATTTTAATCTGTGCCACAGGCATTGTCATGCGAACACTCGCGCCGGTAATGGTGAACAAACATGAAGACCCGCCCGTCCTCGTTCTGGATGAACGTGGCGAATTTGTTATTCCCTTGCTGTCCGGGCATGAAGGTGGCGCGAATGAGTTTGGGCGAATTATTTCGGAAGTACTCAGTGCAAGCTTGGTCTTAACGACGGCGGATCCGTATTTGAAACCAATCTACATCGTGGGCATGGGCTGCGAGCGGCATTGCCCTGAGTCAGAACTTCGTGCCTTGCTAGAACAATGCCTTGTGGAAAAGGGTTTAGAGCTTTCACAGATTAGCGGCATCGCAAGCATTGATATTAAGGCGGACGAACAAGGGTTAATCGATTTGGCGGCATCCCTGGCTTTACCGTATCTCACATGGGACAAAGATCAGTTGGCGACGGTTGAGTCTCAGCTGAGCGTAAAGTCAGATTATATATTCGACACAGTTGGCGTGTATGGGGTCGCTGAATCGGCGGCATTGTATTCGGCACAAAAGACGACGTCTGCGCCAGCGGAGTTGGTTTTATCGAAACAAAAGACAAAGAAAGCCACGTGCGCGATTGCACGGAGCTTTACTAAGACAGCGTCAGATAAGTAATAGTGCTTAGGTCGTATTGGAAAAATAGTTCATTTGAATTAAGAGCAGGAAACAAAATTAGCATGAGTCAGTTATTTGTAGTGGGCACCGGTCCTGGTGATAGATCTCTTGTGGCGCCGAAAGCGCTTAGCGCCATTGGAGCCAGTTCAGATTTGGTCGCGTACGGTTTGTATCTCGACTTGTTAGGTGATGTGTGTGATGGAAAAACACATCACGAGTTACCTTTGGGGGAAGAGATCGGGCGAGCTAAACTCGCCTTAGATCTCGCGGCTAGCGGTAAAACAACCGCCTTGGTTTCGAGTGGCGACATCGGCATTTATGCGATGGCAACGTTGGTGTTTGAATTGTTGGATCAACAACTCTTAAAGCAAGCGCAAGGCGAGGCCTTAGATCATCCAGAATGGCTAGATGTTGAGATAGACGTTGTCCCTGGAATCTCTGCCATGCAAGCGGGCGCAAGCCGTGTCGGCGCCATGCTCGGTCATGATTTTTGTACCGTATCGTTATCTGATTTGCTAACGCCTTGG
>NZ_LWEY01001284.1:0-461 GCF_001634935.1 Oleiphilus sp. HI0043
AGCGATTTGTGCTGCCCGCCAACGCCTTTCGCCCGCAATAATTTCATAGGAGTCTTCGCCACGAGAACGAACCACTATCGGCTGCATAATACCTTGCTGTCGAATTGACTCGGCGAGCTCTTCGAGTGCATCAGGATCCATGTCACGACGAGGCTGATATTTACCTCGTTTTAGAAACTCAACTGGAAGTTGCTTAAGGTCTCCATCGTTTTCAACTTCTTTTTTAAAGTCGACATTTGAGCCCTTGAGTAAAGCGCTTAAACCTTTTTCCCCTAAACCTCGTTTCTTTGCCACGTATTTTCCTACTCACTTAGTAACGCTTGATGATGACCTTTAAAAGTCATGAGCTTAATTATTGTTTTATGCTTCAGCCAAGTCGGCTTTTTTTGCTGCTGCTTTGTTCTTTCTGACGATTTCACCGGCCAATGCCAAATATGCAATCGCACCTTTTGAAGCTTTGT
>NZ_LWEY01001285.1:0-1135 GCF_001634935.1 Oleiphilus sp. HI0043
CCAATTCGATCTTACTGTCAGCAAAGTCCAGAAGCGCCTCAAACAAAACCGAGTAATCACTTTTACGTTTTTCCAAGCGACACTGGATCAAGCCTAAAATATGCTCCATTTCCTGCAACCAATTCTGGGCGTTCTCTTTACCTTGGGTTGAGAGAAACTCCAGGAACAAGGGGATGTAGTCAGGCAACTCGTGCTTGTCCAGCTCTAAACCTGCTTCGCGGTACATATCGACCAGATCTACCATTGCCTGGCCACGATCACGGGATTCGCCGTGTACGTGCTCAAACAACCATAGCGCGACCGAACGTCCACGATCGAATAGACCACCGTATTCACTCTGCCAGTCCATTAGATCCATCGCTGCCCGGTTTTCAATAAACGCCAGCAACTTGGTTTCGATGGCTGGCGCTAGGCCAGCCTCCGCTACCACTTGATCCAATTCACCTTTGTAAAGAAGGATGTCTTCCCGTGGGTAATCCATCAAACAAGATACAACAGCTAGCACCTTCGCATTTGAAGTATCCATCTTAGTCACCTCCTGAAACCGCGATGATATTCGCTCGGTTACTTGGTTTGTTACCACCAAACATGTTGACTTCGTTGTTACCATCGCTACAGCCATTGCCGAAGCTGAAACCACATGAACTCTTCATGTCGTAAGCATCTTCTGCGTAAGCTTTATGGCTTGATGGCACGACGAAACGGTCTTCGTAGTTAGCAATCGCCATGTAACGATACATTTCTTCAACCTGTAAGGCTGTTAAACCCGTCTTCTTCAAAACTTCCAGATCTTCTTTGCCTTCTACTTGCTGTGAACGCTTGAATGAACGCATTGCCAGCATTCTTTCTAGTGCATTCACAACTGGCGCTTCTTCACCGGCCGTTAGCAAATTAGCCAAGTACCGTACCGGAATACGCAGTGACTTAATGTCTGGAATCACACCGTCCATACCAATACGACCCTGCTCAGCAGCATTCTGGATTGGGGATAGTGGTGGGATGTACCAAACCATTGGCAGCGTACGGTACTCTGGGTGTAACGGTAGCGCTACTTTCCAGTCCATTGCCATCTTATAAACAGGTGATGCTTGAGCCGACTCAATCCAGCTATCAGGAATGCCTTCAGCGCGTGCCG
>NZ_LWEY01001286.1:0-2033 GCF_001634935.1 Oleiphilus sp. HI0043
CAGGAATCGTCAGCAGGCTGGTCGCTTGGAAGGTGGGGTTGTCGGTACATTAATGACGAACTTTGGTGCAGAGCTGGCATTGCAAAAGCTGAATATTCCTTTTGTTCGTGCAAATGTGGGCGACCGCTATGTGATGGAGCAGCTAGTGAAGAATGGCTGGGAGCTTGGTGGTGAGAACTCAGGCCATATTATTTGCTTTGATAAAGCGAGCACGGGTGATGCAACTATTGCTGCGTTGCAGGTTCTTATTTCCTTATGGCGTGACGGTAAGAGCTTGCATGAGTTGAAGTCCGAGATGACTAAGCTTCCACAGGTGTTGAAGAACGTACGAATTAAAGAAAAAACAGACCCCATGTCAAACGATGTTATTGCCCAGGCTGTTAAAGAGCAAGGTGAGCGTTTGGCAGGGCAGGGTAGAGTGTTGTTGAGAGGCTCGGGTACGGAGCCTCTAATCCGGGTTATGGCTGAGGGCGAGGATGCGGACTTGGTGAATTCAGTGGTGAACTCTCTGGTTGAAACGGTCCAGAATGCAATTGGTTAAGTAATTGGGTAAAAAGTCGTAATGGGTTGCTTGTAAGTAAAGATTAACTCGGTTAGTATTTGCGCCCTTCTGAAAAGCTGGTGTTATATATGCGTAGCAAGATTGTTGCGGGAAATTGGAAAATGAATGGTAGTGTTGCATTTATGCAGGACTACTTGCAGGCATTTAGCGATCAAGCATCGTCTAACGTGCCTGACGATGTGCAAGTGCTAATCGCACCGCCGACAGTTTTACTTTCCGGCTTTTTTGAAGCAAGTAAAGACTCCGGTATCCAGTTGGCAGCTCAGAATGTTGCTGGTTTTGACGAAGGTGCGTTTACTGGTGAAGTATCTGCGCCTATGTTGAGCGATGTAGGTTGTCAGTGGTCGTTAGTTGGGCACTCAGAGCGTAGAGCTTTGTTCGGAGAGACTGATAGTGATGTTGTTGCTAAAATCTCCCGTTTGCTAAAGGCTGGTATTAAGCCGGTTTTGTGTGTAGGTGAGACTCTGGAAGATCGAGAAGGTGGTAGAGCGCAGGAAGTTGTTGCGACGCAAGTCGGCGCTGTGCTGAAGCAATTTTCTTCGCAAGAACTGTCTGATTTGCTTATTGCTTATGAGCCGGTTTGGGCAATTGGGACAGGCGAAACAGCAACGCCAGAGCAAGCTCAGGAAATGCACGCTTATATTCGGCAGCAGGTTTCAGAAAAGTCTGCGGACTTAGCTGAAAATATGGCAATTCTGTACGGTGGTAGTGTTAATGTAAAAACCGCCAAAGAATTGTTTGGTCAGGATGATATTGATGGTGGGCTAGTTGGTGGCGCATCATTAAAAGTGAGCGACTTTTTACAAATCTGTAAGAGCGCTGGTTAGTAATTTTTATTGTTGTTTGTTGCAATTAAGAGTTTGAGGCTCTTGATGGGGCGGGCAACTAGAGTAGAAAAATAGGCTAAAAGTATGGAATGGTTAGAGACTGCCGTTATTGTGGTGCATATTCTGGTATCACTAGGTTTGATTGGTTTGGTTTTGCTGCAGCAAGGTAAGGGTGCTGAAGCGGGTGCTTCCTTTGGTGGTGGTGCGTCACAAACCGTTTTTGGTAGTCAGGGTAGTGGTAGCTTCCTAACACATATGACCAAATACTTTGCGATTGTATTCTTTATTACCAGTATTTCTCTGGCGGTGATCGCTAAGCAGAAATCAGAAATTTCTGCAGATGATTTCATTGCGCCTGTTGCTGAGCTTGAAACCTCAGGAACTGATGAGTCGGCGACAGAGTTAGAAGGCGGTGAGTCAATTGATACGGCTGCGAAAGATGCGATGCCTGCCGAGTCAGCGGCGCCAGAGTTAGAATAAGTTTTTGGTTTTTGCCCAAGTGGTGGAATTGGTAGACACGCTATCTTGAGGGGGTAGTGGCGTAAGCCGTGCCGGTTCAAGTCCGGCCTTGGGCACCAACTTAGAAAGCCTGTCACGTTTGTGACGGGCTTTTTGCTTTTCTGGGTTTAAGTTATTTGTTCAAG
>NZ_LWEY01001287.1:0-1254 GCF_001634935.1 Oleiphilus sp. HI0043
TTTCAGTAAACTCGATTGACTCAGGTGAGCCATAAGCCATCTTAAGCATGGTGCAGGTAGAGCCAAGACCCAGAATTCCCATACCGTGACGGCGCTTGAAGTTAATTTCGTTACGCTGGCCAATTAGCGGAAGGCCGTTGATCTCGACAACGTTATCAAGCATGCGCGTAAAGATGCCCACAGCTTTTTTATACTTTTCGAAGTTAAAAAAGGCTTTGTCAGTAAATGGACGCTCAACAAATTTGGTCAGGTTCACCGAGCCTAGCAAGCAGCTGCCATAAGGTGGTAGAGGTTGCTCGCCGCATGGGTTGGTTGCGCGAATGTTTTCACAATACCAGTTGTTGTTCATCTCGTTAACTTTATCGATAAGGATAAAGCCTGGCTCAGCGAAGTCATAGGTAGACGTCATGATGCTGTCCCAGATGTACTTCGCTTTTACAGTGTTATAAATGCGACACGCTACCTGACCTTCATCATTAGTAATATAGCTTGTTTTAACTGGGAAGCTACGAAATACGAATTGGCTCTCATCACTTAGGTCAAGATTGTCTTCTTCAACTTCTTCAGCAGTAACAGGGAAGGATAGCTGCCAGTCAGCGTCATTCTGAACCGCTTTAATGAAGTCTTCGGTAATTAGTAATGAAAGATTGAACTGACGTAGTCGGCCGTCTTCACGTTTTGCACGTACGAAGTCCAGAACGTCAGGGTGGTGTACATCAAAGGTCGCCATTTGCGCACCACGACGCCCACCAGCAGATGAAACGGTGAAGCACATCTTGTCAAAGATATCCATGAAAGATAGAGGGCCTGAAGTGGTTGCACCTGCACCAGCAACGTAAGCACCTTTAGGGCGTAGCGTTGAAAACTCATAACCAATACCGCAACCAGCTTTAAGAGTTAGGCCTGCTTCATGGTTTTTGAGCAAGATATCATCCATTGAATCGAACACAGTACCCGAGACAGTACAGTTAATGGTTGATGTTGCCGGCTTATGCTCGCCTGCGCCGGCATTAGACATGATTCGGCCGGCTGGAATAACGCCGTTTTCTAGTGCCCACTTGAAGTCGTTGTAGACGGTTTCTCTTTTGCCCTCTTCTTCTACAGATGAAAGCGCTTTGGCAACACGCTCATAGGTAGCGTCAATGTTTTGATCGACGGCCTGACCAGTTTTAGTTTTTAGCTGGTACTTAGTGTGCCAGATATCTTGAGAAGCGTCTTGCATTGGTAATGGAGAGACAAGTGGTTCAACTTTGG
>NZ_LWEY01001288.1:0-882 GCF_001634935.1 Oleiphilus sp. HI0043
AACGTGTGTGTGCAATACCGGTTCCACCTTTGCAAGGGTTTGCCTTTAGTGCGTCTGCCAATTCTTGAACTTTGCCTATACGTCTCAAGCGATTAAATTCGCCTGCTTCAGACAATAAAGCCAACCCTGCTGAATCATATCCTCTATATTCTAAACGCTTCAAACCTTCGAGAAGAATTTCAGCTACATCCCTTTGAGCCACAGCTCCAACTATTCCGCACATACCTTTTGTTCCTGTTTTCCAAATCTTATTCGATTACTTTACTAGTCGAAATCTTTAACTTACTTTTTGCTGGGTCTGTCCCAACCATCGATATTTCTTTGCTTTGACCTGGCTACAGCTAGTTGTTCTTCTTCTATATCTTTATTGACAGTAGACCCCGCGCCAATAGTTGCACGCTTACCAACTTTCACCGGCGCAACTAATGATGTATTGGAGCCAACAAACACATCATCTGCAATTTCTGTTTGAAACTTGTTAACGCCATCATAGTTACAGGTAATTGTACCTGCACCCACGTTAACATTTTTGCCTAAGGTTGCGTCACCAACATAGCTAAGATGGTTAATCTTACTACCTTCACCAACGGTCGTCTTCTTGGTCTCAACAAAGTTACCGACTTTCGCTTTAGTATTTAAACTCGTTCCGGGTCTCAGTCTTGCAAACGGGCCCACATTACAGGCGCTTGCCACAAAGCTATCTTCGATAATTGAATTAGCATGTATCGTGGTACCAGCACCGATTGTTGAATTTTTGATAATGCAGTTTGGTGCAATGCTGACATCCTCACCAAGTACGACATGCCCTTCGAAAATACAATTAAGATCGATAGTGACATCTTGGCCGCATTCTAATTCACCGCGCACGTCTAAACGATTTGG
>NZ_LWEY01001289.1:0-11121 GCF_001634935.1 Oleiphilus sp. HI0043
AATTGGTAAGTATTTATAATGTGCATTGCTTATTATACTAAGAAGATAAATATTCTTTAACAGGTTCCCATTGAATGAAGAGCATTACATCCAAAGGCATCGCGATTCGCTTCGTTTTCGCTTTATTACTTGTATTATTGAGCTACAACCCAAGCACCTTTTCTTATTACCACTGGTTGCTCTCTTCTATATCAGAACCAACACCCTGGTTAGCCTTATCAGCAGTCGCCTTAATCATTGGCTGGGTTATTTACGTTAGAGCTACGCTAAAATCTTTAGGGCCCGTCGGGCTCACCCTCGCAGCGCTGCTCGTCGCGATTATTATCTGGGCATTAATCGATATTGGCTTAATTAGCATAAGTGAACCCAGTGCTTTCGTCTGGTTATTAGAAATTTTTATATCTGCAATTCTATGTTTGGGCATGAGCTGGTCTCATATTCGGCGCAGGCTATCCGGACAAGTTGACGTAGACGAAGTCTAAGCACCTTTTAGCACTATTTATATATACGGAAATAATGGAGCAAACTCATGTTGAATAAGAAAATCGTAAGCCTTACTGTTCTAGCATCCTTAACCAGTGCTTGTATGACCTATGACCCTTATACCGGTGAAGAAGAAGTATCAAGCGCAACGACAGGCGCAGTGACCGGGGCAGTCGCGGGAGCACTGATCGGGGTTGCAACCTCGAGTAAGTCTGACCGAGGCAAAGGCGCACTTATTGGTGCCGTTGCCGGTGGCGCTATTGGTGGTGGTGCGGGTTATTACATGGACCAGCAAGAAGCAAAACTAAGGCACCAGCTAAAAAATAGCGGCGTAAGCGTTAAGCGTGTGGGCGACGAAATAATCTTAGTGATGCCTGGCAACATTACCTTTGAAACGGGTAAGTCGGATTTACAGGCCAGTTTTGAGAAAATCATTCATTCTGTATCACTGGTCTTAAAGGAATTTGATAAGACTGCAATTGAAATCACCGGGCATACAGACTCCACTGGCGCGCTATCGTTTAATCAGACTCTCAGCGAACAGCGTGCTAACAGCGTTAAGTATGCACTCCAGACTCGTGGCATTGCCTCTGGGCGCATTCACTCTTCGGGTAAAGGGCCACGCTTCCCAGTTGCTTCTAATGACACTGCCGAAGGCCGTCAGGCTAATCGCCGTGTAGAATTAAAGCTACTTCCTTTAGAAAGCGCAGGAAAGTAAAGCCGTCACTTATCGCAATAAAAAAGGGCGCTCATAGCACCCTTTTTTATTCGTAATTTGCGATAGAACTACAAAATTGCACCTAAGCCTTTCTGTAGTAAACCACCAATATCGATACCTGAACCTTGCTCATCAGATGACTTAGAGTCTCCAGAGAAATATTCAATGGCCATCTGTGCGAACTTCAGCACCATATCCGGGCTCAAGCCTAAGGCTTCAAACTGTTTTGTGACTTCTCCTAGCGCGCCTAGTGAACCTGATGCGCCACTTACTTTAGACAGTATGCCACCTAAGCCCGCGCCTGAGCTATCACCCAAACTCGGCGCAGCCGCCAACATACCCTCAATACCAGGAATGCCTTCACTCAAAGAACCAAACTCATCGCCTGAAAGAGTTGTCTGCGCCAACTTTAACAAAGCACCCATTCCACCTTCAGCCTGGTCACTAGAAACTCCCAACCCTTGAGTCAAAGTAGGCAATAACCCCATCGCCATATCAACCATAGAACCCGTCTCAGATGCTTCTGCTGGCACCTCTTCACTCGCAGCTTTTGCTACTTCATTTGTCATGGTAGTTTGAGCAACTGGAGCCGCCTCTTTCTTACCAAAGATCGAGTCAAAAAAGCCCGCGGATGCTGTGCTGGCAGAGCTTAGCATTACTGCAAATAAAAGTGTTTTCTTCATATCGTTCCCTATTGTTATTACTCAGTAAAAATTATGATGAGCTGATGCTATCACAATTTTTCCCTTCACCCTCCTTCAATCAGGCTACCTTGCAAATTATTAACCTGCTAAAAGTTTAGTCGGCTATAAAGTGCCAGTAAGTCTATTGCTGGCTCCGTTTTGCTTGGCTATAAACTGATTATAAGCACTCATCACTGCATTCAAAGATGCCGTAACAATATCCTCATGAATCGCCACCCCCGAGAAGCGCTGGCCATTGATGTTGACCTGAACATAGGTCACTGCTTCAGCATCGGTCCTATGATCAAGCGCATGTTCAGAATACTCCAATACCTTCATATCACACGAAAATTGCGCATTCATGGCATCAACATAAGCATCCATCAAACCATGTCCCTGACCTGATACATTCACCGAACCTTGAGCAGTAAAGATCTGGGCCTCGATACTGTCATGCGTTGAGCGCTTCATCTCAAAAGGCCCTAGATGCACTGGAGACTGCTGTTCAATATATGTTTCCCTGAAAAGCGCCCAGATTCTATCGGAATCAACTTCACCTCCGCTAAGCTCCGCTTCTTTTTGTACTGCTGAGCTAAATTCCACCTGTAACCAGCGAGGCAAATTCAAGCCATAATCACGCTCTAGGCTATATGCGATACCGCCTTTGCCCGATTGCGAGTTAACACGAATAACCTCCTGATAACTACGCCCCAAATCAGTCGGGTCTATCGGCAAATAAGCAACTTGCCATGGATCTTCTTTTTTACGCACAGACAAGCATTTTTTAATCGCATCCTGATGACTGCCAGAAAAAGCGGTAAACACCAAGTCGCCAGCGTAAGGGTGTCGAGGGTGAACATCTATTTGTGTACACGCCTTAACTGTATGGATAATTTCATCCATATCAGAGAAGTTCAATTCAGGGTCGATACCTTGGCTATACAGATTCATCGCCATGGTAATGACATCCATATTTCCCGTTCGCTCGCCATTCCCCATCAAGGTACCCTCAACTCGTTGGGCTCCGGCCATAACAGCTAGTTCTGCTGCAGCCACACCACAACCTCGATCGTTATGGGTATGCACGCTCAAGATAATAGCGTCTCGACGTTTAACGTGACTTCCAAACCACTCAATTTGGTCAGCAAAAACATTCGGCGTAGACACTTCCACCGTGGCAGGCAAATTAATGATACAGGGCTTTTCTACACTTGGTTGCCACACATCAGTTACCGCATCGACGACTTCTACCGCGAAATCGACTTCTGTCCCGGTAAAGCTCTCTGGTGAATACTGGAAAACCCATTCTGTTTCTGGCGCTTTTTCTGCTTCGCCTAGAACCTTTTGGGCACCCGCTACGGCGATATCAATAATACCTTGCTTTCCAAGCTTGAAAACCTGCTCCCGCTGTACCGTAGAAGTGGAGTTATAAACGTGAACAATCGCTCTACGCGCACCTTTCAAAGACTCAAATGTCCTCTCGATTAACTCGGGCCGTGCCTGGGTCAAAACCTGCAAAGTTACATCATCCGGGACCTGTTGCTCTTCAATCACCCAACGAACAAAGTCAAAATCAGGCTGCGATGCCGCTGGAAAGCCGACTTCAATTTCCTTAAACCCTACCTTGACCAGCAACTTGAACAAGCGTTTTTTCTGCTCAACTGACATGGGTTCTATCAAGGCTTGGTTTCCATCCCGAAGATCGACACTTGACCAAATCGGCGCACGCTCAATATGCTGATTAGGCCACTGGCGCGAGGGCAACTCTATACGAGGAAAAGCCTGATATTTACGGTGGTCAAATGACATCGCGATGCTCCTATACCTTACATTTCTAGAGAGATGAGTACTGCTCAACAATAGGGATATTATATGCGTCAATATGTAGTTATAGATTGCTTTTATTTCTTATTTGAACCAGAATTAAGCAATAAATAACCTTTTAAGCAACCTTTATTAGCATATATATCTAACCCTATGATCAAGATTGATAGAACTGACCGGCGCATACTTGACGCTCTACAGAAAGATGGAAGGATCAGCAATCTTGAATTAGCTGAAAAAGTCGGCCTATCACCCTCTCCCTGCTCACGAAGAGTCAAACAACTAGAGGAAAGCGGCCTCATATCTAAAACCGTCACTTTATTAGATAGAGAAAAGTTGGGGCTAAAGCTCACAGCTCTAGTACAAATCAGTATGGATAGACATACTAACGACCGCTTTGATACCTTTGAGGAAACATTGAGCGATTGCCCGGAGGTACTCTCATGCATGCTAATCACCGGGCAAGCTGCGGACTATATGATTGAAGTATTGGTGAGTGACATGGATGCCTATCAAGCTTTCCTCTTAGGCAAACTAACACGCATACCCGGCGTTACCGGTGTTCATTCCAGCTTTGTACTAAGAAAGATTATCGATCGAACTTCTGTTCCCTTGAACCATCTGGCCTAAGCCCGCTGTCTTTTTCCAGTTCACAGAGATAAAATGCCACACAATTCAACTGTAAGGACTATATGAGGAAGCTATGAGCGATAAAGTCGTTGTTATCTATTCCGGCGGAATGGATTCATTCACCCTGTTAAATCAAGCGATTGCTCAAGGTAAGAAAGTTTACGCCCTGTCTTTTAACTATGGTCAAAAGCATTCTAAAGAGCTTCACTACGCACAGAAGGTATGTGACGACTTAGGCCTGCCTCATAAAATTGTCGACATCACCGCAATCCATCAATTATTACTCGGCTCCTCACTCACGGATGACATTGAAATCCCTGAAGGGCATTATGAAGAAGAAAGCATGAAATCGACGGTGGTCCCCAACCGTAATATGGTAATGCTTTCTCTTGCGATCGCTTATGCAGTTTCAATAAAAGCCAGTGCCGTCTACTACGGCGCCCACGGTGGTGATCATGCTATTTATCCGGATTGTCGCCCTGAGTTTATCGAAAAGATGGATGCGGTTTCTAAAATCGCTAACTACGAAGCGGTTGATATTATTGCACCTTTTCAGGATATCAATAAGACAGAAATACTGAGCAAAGGGCTGGCAATGGGACTTAACTACGGTAAAACCTGGACATGCTATAACGGCAGAGAAAAGGCCTGTGGCAAATGCGGTGCTTGCCAAGAGCGACTCGAAGCGTTTTCAGAAAATAGCGCTGCCGATCCCCTTCCCTACGAATAATAACTAACAAGGAAAGCTTATGGCTCGTTATGCCATCGGTGACGTTCAGGGCTGCTATCAAGCACTCACCCGTCTACTCGACCAGATATCTTTTGACCAGAACCGTGACGAACTATGGTTCGCAGGAGACCTTGTAAATCGAGGCCCCGACTCGCTTGACTGTCTGCGCCTGATCAAAAGCCTGGGTAACCAAGGCGGACATCCTGCCAAGGTTATTCTTGGTAATCATGACCTTCACTTATTGGCTACCTACTATTTAAAGCGCCAGCCTAAAAGAAAAGACACCTTTGCTGAAATTTTTGCAGCAGATGACTGCCATGAATTGATGACCTGGTTACGCCATCAACCTCTAATGATATGGGATAAAGAGCAGAAGCTTGCAATGAGTCACGCCGGCATTCCTCATATATGGTCAACAGAGCAAGCCTATCGTTACAATCAAGAAGTTTCCAATGAGTTATGTCGCGGAGATTACGAAGCATTCTTTGACCTGATGTATGGCAATGAGCCCGCACTCTGGTCTGAGCACCACACGGGCATGATGCGCCTGCGTGCTATTACAAACTACTTTACCCGCATGCGCTTTGTTAAACAAAACGGTGCGCTCGACTTTGCCGTCAAAGAAACCCTCGACGATGCCCCCGATAACTATGTCCCCTGGTTCAGCCTGCCTCGGCCCGACAACACCATGCTAATATTCGGACACTGGGCGGCACTCTCGGGTAATACAGGGCTCACTGGCGCAAACAAAGACCAATTTCAAGCTATCGATACCGGCTGCGTCTGGGGTGGTTCACTTACTGCTTTAAACATCGATACTAAAGAAAGGTTCGCTTATGAAGCCTAATTCCCAGCTTATGATAGGCGCATTGCTATGCATGCTAGCAGTGATCTTGGGTGCTTTTGGCGCTCATGGCTTAAAAGCGATGATTAGCGAGCGCATGCTAGAAGTGTATCAAACGGGTGTTCATTATCAGATGTTTCACTCATGCGGGATTCTAGTGGTCGGGATATTGAGCCTGTTCAAGGAAGCTTCCCCTCTGCCACATTCGCAAAAGCTTTTAAACGCAAGTTATAGCTTCTTCCTGCTTGGCATCATAGTGTTTTGTGGTAGTCTCTATGGGCTTGCATTCAGTGAGGCATTTACTGGCGAAGCAGTCCGTCTCTTAGGGGCTATAACGCCTTTTGGAGGCCTGAGTTTTATTGCTGGTTGGCTGTGTCTTTTTCTAGCCTTTAGAAAAGCCAACTAGACCGCGTTATATAGATATACCCTGGTGGAAAACGACAATGATGATAAACCTGAATGGCGAACCCTATGAGCTAAGCACTTCACTCAAGCTGAGTGAACTGGCACAGCACCTGGATCTCGAGGGAAAACGCTACGCCATCGAAGTAAACGAAGAAATAATTTCCCGTAGTGAACACGATACCTACGAAGTAAAAGAAGGTGATAAGGTAGAAGTGGTCGTCGCAATTGGCGGTGGCTAGACATCTGAAGACCTTCTTTCAAGATTAGAAAAATCACTCAATATATTAGCACGCACTACAACCCAAGCAGCAATTAGAGTACAGCTATGACAGATACAACGAATATTAATACGCCTTTAACCGTTGCCGGTAAAACCTACCAATCTCGCTTGTTAGTTGGCACGGGAAAATACAAAGACCTGGAAGAAACACGCTTGGCCATAGAGGCTAGCGGTGCTGAAATTGTCACCGTTGCCGTTCGCCGCACCAATATCGGCCAGAACAAGGACGAGCCCAACCTACTTGATGTTATTTCACCTGATAAATACACCATCCTGCCCAATACTGCGGGCTGCTATACCGCTAAAGATGCAGTGCGAACATGTAAGCTCGCACGCGAACTATTGGGTGGACATGACTTGGTAAAGCTTGAAGTACTAGGCGATCAAAAGACTTTATTTCCTGACGTAACAGAAACATTGATCGCAGCAGAGGAACTGATAAAAGACGGCTTCAAGGTCATGGTTTATACCACTGACGATCCACTTGTTGCTAAACGCCTTGAAGAAATGGGCTGTGTTGCGGTCATGCCTTTGGGTGCTCCGATTGGCTCTGGCCTTGGCATTCGTAACCCCTACAACATCAAGCTAATTCTCGAAAATGCGAAGGTGCCAATATTAGTTGATGCTGGTGTTGGTACAGCCTCAGACGCAAGTATCGCGATGGAGCTAGGTTGTGATGGCGTACTCATGAATACAGCAATTGCTGCAGCTCAAGACCCTATCCTAATGGCCCAGGCTATGCGCCTGGCAGTAGAAAGTGGTCGAGCGGCTTATCTTGCTGGCCGTATGCCACGTAAGTTATACGCTTCAGCCTCTTCGCCAATAGAGGGCTTGATCGTCTAGTCATATTGACTCAAGATAGACCTTAATACTTATTTAGTGATTATTTATAGGAAACGCTGAGAATGCCGGACCAGCCGACAAGCAATACCCCTAATAGCAAGACAGAAAAAAGCAACAAGCCTAATCGTCGCCAGCAAATTCTGGAAGTGCTGGCTCAGATGCTTGAGAAGAATCCTGGCGAAAGGATCACAACCGCTAAACTTGCCAAGGAAGTCGGCGTCACTGAAGCAGCGCTATACCGACACTTTCCCAGCAAAGGGAAGATGTTTGAAGGCCTGTTAGAATTTATAGAAGAGTCGGTATTTACACGCATCAAATTGATTACTCAAGAAGTCCCTGGAAGCATTGAGCGACTTCAGCGGATCGTAATCTTTATATTGGCTTTTGCTGAAAAGAACCCCGGTATGTGTTCTTTATTAGTAGGCGGTGCATTGGCGGGTGAAAAGCCAAAAATTCGACAGCGTTCTGCCCAGTTCTTTGATCGTCTTGAAACTCAGTTACGCCAAATAATCCGAGAAGCTGAAATTCGCGAGCAAAAGAGACCTCGCCTAACCGGCAGCAGTGCAGCGAGTTTGCTCACTTTAAATATCGAAGGTCGTATCCACCAATATGTGCGTAGCGAATTTAAGCGTAGCCCTACGCAAGGTTGGTCAGCACATTGGCCCATGCTTGCTAGTAGTTTATTCCAGAGTGACTAAGCTATCCGCCTCAATAAGCTCTCCCTTGTAGCTTATTGAGGCTCTTCAACCCTCACAGGATTTCATTTATCTTCCAACCGAGTTCTACCACTCGTTAAAGCTACAAGGTTTAGCCAAGCTAGAATTAGTTGCCGTTAGCCAGTTGTTAATCCTAACAAGCGCCAATTATCAGCGATTTTCCCAGTACAAAGAATAAGCGAAATACATTGCCTTTCTTTACAGGTGCTATACCCTAAGTAGTACTCCGTTTTGTCATTTATCCTCGATACCTGGCTCAGCGCCACTCTGTGCTAATTATCTATAAAGATATTTAGCGCAAATACGAAGGCAGCCAAATGACAGACTTACGCTTGTGCTACCAAACCATTGAGTTTGGTAAGACCGATATTCATCTCTGTACACTCCGTGACAGACAGCAATTTCATGATCCGGAAGGCATCGCTGAGAAACTGGGCATCAGCTCTGCAGCATGGCCCATCTTCGGTGTCATCTGGCCTTCCAGTATGGTGCTCGCACACTTCATCTTTAACTACACTATTGGTGATAAAAGGGTCCTGGAAGTTGGTTGCGGCATGGCTTTATCGAGTTTATTACTAAATAAGCAGCACGCCGATATTACTGCCACTGACTACCACCCTGAAACTGAAAAATTCTTACAACGAAATACCGAACTTAATAGCGACGCCGACATCACCTTTGAACGTATAGACTGGGCTAAAGATAATGATAGCTTAGGCCTTTTCGACCTGATCATTGGTAGCGATATATTATATGAAGACGAACACATTAGCTTATTAGCTAATTTCTTTGAAAGACACTCCAAGCCAACAAGTGAGGTCATTTTGGTAGATCCTGGGCGCGGCAAAAAAAACAAACTCAGCAAACGAATGATTGACTTTGGTTTTAGCTCAAGCCACTTTAAGCCTGAGCATACCGACTATTTAGAGGGCCAGTTCAAAGGCCATATTCTAAAGTTTTCACGCTAGCCGTAGGCTGCGCTACTCAGGTCAAAGCAGAGCTAATGCCACATAATCTTCAACGCAAGGTAGGGCGCAACAAAAAACACCAAAGTCATGACTTTGTACTGGCTTAGAAAGCTAAGATAAACAGGGGCCAGTTGCTTTTCCTCAAGATCAAACATCTTGCTGTGTATCGATGTAATGGCCTCTTTGAAAAATACCACCGCGATACTAGCCAGAGACAGATAAGCAAGATTAATCAAAACCGCCCAACCTAATAGTTCAGTAAGTTGCGTAATTGTCATCCCTCAGCCCTCCTATTACTTTGTAAATACAGAGAAAGCAGAAGCTTCCTAGGCCTTAATCAGGCACCACGCAGTATTGCTCTTCGAGGTGCCTGGTAGCAAAAACGGCAAGTCTTACTTAACAATATTCATCAGGTGAACATCGAATACCAGTACCGCGTTAGGCGGTATTGCTGGCGGCGAGCCCATTTCACCATAGGCTAGCTTAGAGGGTACTACAAAGCGCCACTTTGAGCCGACAGGCATCATTGATAAACCTTCCGTCCAACCGGGGATAACCTGATCTAATGCAAACTCAGCGGGTTCATTTCGGGTAATAGAGCTGTCAAAAACCTGGCCATCAATGAATGAGCCGTGATAGTGAACGCGTACAGTCTGATCAATACTAGGCTTATCGCCCTCTGCACTTTCCAGAATTTCGTACTGTAGACCTGAGTCGGTAACTTGTACGCCTTCTCGCTTGGCATTTTCATCTAAGAAAGTTTTGCACAAATCCTGATACTTCTCGGTACGATCTTTCTCGAACTGCATGCGCTTTTCTTTAATCGTGTCATAGGCTTCGTTGAGTTCGCTTTCGGACAAAGCCGAAGGTTCACCATTAAAGCATGCTCGCAAAGCCTGAATCGTTGCTTCAATATCCATTCCCTCGAAGCGGTTCTTTTGCATCTGACGGCCAAACTGCCATCCAAATCCATAGCTCACTTTCTGCTCGAACGATTGAGGTTTATCTTCAGTCTTCTTTGTCATATCTCTATATCTACTAGTCGTTAAGTTTGTTACTTGCCAATCGAAATGGTCAGTAGGGTAATATCTTAGATGTCAGCTGCCACTTCCAATTCCTCTAATCCCTTCTGTACATAATCCAGCAAACGCTGCATAGACGGCAAGGTGCGGCGGCAAGCCGTAAAGCCGAATTCTAACTGATCTACATAACTGACCAAAGTAATATTCAAGGCAATACGATCCAGAGGTATTGAAACGGGATACATCCCCTCTAGCTGCGCACCATTCCAATACTGTGTTTTCTTTGGCCCTGGTACATTAGAAATAACAACGTTGAATGCCTGAAGTTTTTCCGACAAACCCGTTAACATATTCAAACCAGCGGGTGCCAAGGTCAAAGCGGTATAATTGATCGCTTCTTCAAGCGACATCTGTGAGTATCGCTCTTTGGAATCTTTGACCGAATTTTTTACCATTTCCAAGCGTTTAGCTGGGTCAGCAACATGGGTTCCCAGGCTAGCAAGGATCATCGCAATTTGATTTCCCGCCGCACTATCATCTCGGCGCATAGACATTGGAACCATCGCAACTAAGGGTTTAGTGGGTAAGGAATGTTGACTAATTAAATAATTACGTAAGGCACTACCGCAAACAGCCAACACAACATCATTCAGTGTGGCGTCCATTTTCTTAGCCAAGGTTTTAAAGCGTTCTATTGGATATGACTGCGCTGCAAAACGACGCGAGCCTGTTATTGGCTTATTTAGAATACTGTTCGGCGCCTGAAACACAGAGACATAATCTGGATTAGATCGTGCCTGCCCTATAGCATGACTCACTTCTTTAATAAGCGTCGGCACCGTAGAAATTTGCTTCCCGGCCTCACCGACGATATTTGCCAGACTCTGCGCAATATTGGCATTATTAATATTTTCTGGACGGATCTTCTTCACTTGAGGCAAGGCCCACAAAGGCGGTAAACCACGAGCTTCAGGG
>NZ_LWEY01001290.1:0-1581 GCF_001634935.1 Oleiphilus sp. HI0043
CACTTTATTTTTCGCAGGCCCGGAATTATTTGCTAGACCCAGGCCTATATTTCTTACCACCCTTAGCGGCAGCAACTCATTACTAAAGCCATGATAGAACATATCCATAATGCTCATCATTTTCTGGTTCTCTGGTCGTCTACTTTTTTGATAACGCTGCAGGACTTCAAGGCTAGCAATATCTTCGCCCGCTAAGTGTGCTTGCCCCAGAATTTCGATTAGCATCGCAGCATCCATAAAGCCCAGATTAACGCCCTGCCCGGCTAAAGGATTGATAGTATGTGCTGCATCCCCCGCCAATGCCACACCCTGGCGGACATAGTTAATGGCATGGGACTTAAATAAAGGGAAGCTAGCGTGCTCTACAATGCGTGTAATGGTAGGAAGCTCTGAAGGATAAGCAGCTTTGATCGTCGCTAACAGCTCCTCGTTACCCATCTGCGATAATTTGCCGACACTTTCAGGCAAGTCGTACCAGACGAGTGAGCCAAAGTGTTCCTTACCACTATCGGCCAAGGGCAAAAATGCCAAGGGTCCATGAGAGGTGAATGACTGCCAGGTAATATCTTCCTGACTGCCTTCATACGCAGCAGTGCAGACAAAAGCATGCTGCGCATATTTGTCTTTATATTGACCGAGGCTGGCTTGTTCTCGCACACGTGACTGTGCGCCATCGGCACCAATCACTACGCGCCCGCTAATGTCTCCTGCTTTTGATAGTGTCAGGGTTTTCAGCTCACCATCCAATTCCATCTCTTCAATTTTGTCTGGACAATAGACGCTAACATTTTCCAGGCCGTTCATTGCTTCATGCAAAGCGAGATGAACAATATCATTCTCAATAATATTGCCAAGATGACTCTGGCCAATCTGACTGCAATCAAACTCGGTTCTTGCCCATGTCGAGATGTCAGGCAATAAGGCAGATAGCCCCTTTTTAGCAGGCATCTCATTTACTGCTAAACGTCGATAAGGACATAAGCGTTTGCCTTCGATATATTGCCATGCACCCAGGTTTTTTAATATCTGTTCACTCGCATAGCTGATCGCCGATACCCGAATGTGAGGTGCTTCGCCTTCTACGTACGCAGGGGGTAATAGCGGGTCAATGACCGCAACTTTAAAGTTCGATCGAGCCAATCCACAGGCAATGGCAGCGCCGACCATACCGGCACCGACAATCACTACATCATATTGCTTGCTCATGCTTTTCCTCTCAGCAAATCTTTTGCAGTATTATGCAAGAACTTCCCAACAATCACACCTTTGAGCTTATAATATCGCCTGTAATACCCAGTGAAGGACAATAAAAAGATGCGTCTTAATCAATTATCAAATAATGTGTTTTTTAACTTCAAGCAATACGGTTTGACTTTGTTCATCTTGCTCAGCTTAAGTTTCTCTTTTTCACTTCAAGCCGCTGGCTTTCCGCAACGTCTGATAGAAGGAAATTCACAACCCTCTCTCGCGCCGATCATTAAGGAGTCAGCGCCAGCCGTGGTTAATATTGCGACCTATACCATTCAGCGTAAATATAACCCTTTACTACAGTCACCATTTTTTCGACATTTCTTCTCTTTT
>NZ_LWEY01001291.1:0-1506 GCF_001634935.1 Oleiphilus sp. HI0043
AATATGACATACCTGTTCGATCATACGAACTTTAAAGGCGTCATCATTGTCGAGAAACTCTACGCCCAGCTCGTATGGGCTGCCTTGCTTGTCACTTTGCTCTCGGCACCAACGAATAATTGCATTGACCTTAAATACCGGCTTAACCGAAGGTATTTTCAGCTTCACCACAGTATCTTTGAAAAATGAAACATTGGAATCAAAAGACAGACCACCCTGGCTGATATTATTAATCTCCAGATTGAGCTGCTCGCGCGTACTCAAAGGCGTAACCTGTATACCAACCTTGGACGGGTGGCGAATATAAGCTCGTGGTGCGGGTGTATTCATCGCTGCGGTACATCTCTTAGGCTAAGTACAAAATGCTAGCTGCTAACAATATGGATCGAAGTGAGACTTTTGTCACTTTTTTATAAGATGAAAAAGATTAATTTTTTGGAAGGTACACGGCCACCCAAGAAAAGGCTATAAGCCGACAATCTATTAGTCGTTTTTGATCTCAGTTAAGGTGTTTTCTTCTTCCATTACAGCCCGTTCTGCTTTGGATATATAGCGAGGTTTATCATTCTTCTTAGGCGCCAGTTTGGCATTTGCCTTCTTAAGTTTTTTCTTGAGGATGGAGTTCAGCTTCTTTTTACGATTCATCAAATCTGGCCTTTAACGATAGATAGGGGGATTCTAGTCGTTAGGAAAGCTTGGTGGAAGCTTGGTGGAAGCTTATATACCCAAAACAATGGATTACCTCCTAAGCGGACGGGCGCTATTGGAGTAAGAGTATTTAGCTAAATACTGTCACATACTCTGCAGCACTTCTTACGGCAAATAGCAGCTCTGGTGGCAAGTCATCGAGATCCAGGCTATCCATCAGGTTTTTGATCTCAAGACCCAGATCAGTGTCACCCTCAATCACCAAGTCACGCTGGAAGAACAGCGTATCCGGGTCTTCTTTTTGGGCCGCGAGCAAAATAAAGCTACGCAAACTACCGCGAATACAAACGTCCGTCTGCGCATCCTTCTGCATTAATATCTCGTTTCGAGGACCACAACTAAAGAACCAATTGATATCCGCATCGCTAATCTCGATTTTTAGCCAACGCTGTTTAAGAAAATCCATGTCACCTTGATCCAAGGCTGACTTAAAGGCCGCTTTCAGCACTCTTTTTAGCACTAAACTTTGCAGGCCAAAAGGCATATGGCGAACAGGTTTGACCAAAGTCAAAGGTAATTTTGGAAGCAGAGTTCTCGGGCTCGACAATAGCATTGTAGCTTCGCTCCTTAAAACGAGATTAGCGAACAGATATTAAAGGAAACTATATCCCGGCAAGTTGGTACATAAAATACCCACCAATAGGGATAGTGACTAGCCGGGGGATTCTTCACAATGGTCAGACGTATTATTTCGAGTATTTCTTTATGGATTTGGTCTGTCCGGCTGGCAGTTTACCAGCCTTTAAAAAAGCGGTAGATAGTGGTGCCAGTGCCGTCTATGTAGGATTTAAAGACGAA
>NZ_LWEY01001292.1:0-1859 GCF_001634935.1 Oleiphilus sp. HI0043
GGGTACGCCGCCCTGCTCCACCAAACATATAACCGTTGCCAACATAAATATCGTTCCAGCCATCATTATTCAAGTCTGCTATCTTGCTGTGCCAACTCCAATAACTTTCTGATACAGCCCAGTCTTCAGCAAGTTCTTGCCAGCCGCCCATCGAGGACATAGACAAGACATTGCGCTGAACACCCTTAGGGTATAGTGAATAGTTGATAGCTTGCTTTGGGGGAATTACTTTACTGGCAGCTCGGCATAAAGACTCAGCCACTTTGTTTTCCTGAGTCATGAGACTACAAATATCGTCTTGCCTTGATTGCCTGGCCAGTTGAATAAGCTGCGCCTGAAGACAGTCTTGTTTTCTCTTGCTCTCAGCCAAATATTGACAGGTACCAACTTGCCCAGATTTGACAGCCTGATCAAGTGAAAGCAAAGCTCTACACGCCTGTAAGTCTGCAATGCCAGCCTGCTGACAATAGTCCAAACCACCCTCTTGGCCAAAAGACATATCAACACTAAAGTAATCAATTAGCTGGTCTCGATTGAGGTCGCCACTGGCGATACTCATCGTGTTAAATGCACTGTAAGCTGGCAGGTTACTATCGGCTTTAGCTACTTGGAAACGCCCCGATTTCCAGCGATATATAATATCGGGGGCATCCATATCATTTCCCACGAGCAACTCCGGCTTACCATCTCGATCAATATCCGAGAAAAGTACTGACAAGGTCTCCCCTTGCGCTCCAGGTAATGCATGTGGCTTAAAATCTCGGCGAGTATTATTGGATGAATGCTTCTTGATGGCAGCATTCTCAATATAATAATTTTGGGAACGGTGCGGATTAAAATGTCTTAAGTCGCCAGCAAACCAGCTACCCAAAGCCATATCAATATCACCATCCTGATCAACATCCTGAAATGCCGCTGACATCACTAGTTGACTGTTTTCAAGCATCAGCTCCTGATAGCGACCTTGATCAAAGCTACCGCCCTGGTTCCAATAGATTCTATTACCAGCACCATAAAACGACACAAACAAGTCAGGATAGCTATCTGCATCCAAATCAACAAAACTGACCAATACTGGGCTTAGTTCACTTCCAAACTCTAGCGTTTTTCGCTTAGCAAAGCGCCCCCCCATATTCTGATAAAGTCGTATGCGGTCGGAATAAGCAATTGCCAGGTCTGGCCATAGATCCTGGTTCGTATCCCCCGTTGCAATACCCCGGCCATAGCTGAAGGGCTCAAATAATTCGACAGCTTTCATCGCAGGCGCACTTTCCAGACCAATAGAAGCGGCTTTAGTCTGCTCAAAGCCAACAACAGAATCATCGCTATTTTGGCCTTTTAAAGCGTAAGACTTAAGCACAAAGTCCCGACCAAGCTCCGACTTAAGATGGTGCGTATCGACTAAATCTAGCCCTTTGGTTTTCGCTAGTAAGGCCTCTACCTCTTCACCTTCACTATGCAACGCTCCCGCAAGCTGATCATGCTGTTCATTTAAATACTGATAGCTCAGATCTGACAATAGCTCTGCTAAATAAGCTTGAATCGCCTCTTCGTTACATCGTGCTTTAAGAGCTGTATTACTAATCAGTGAGCACGCTTCTGAATCACCGACATTGATGCCCTGAAAGTAACGTGAAAAGTCGTCGCATGCCGCTTTAATAACAGGCTCATTCAACTGCGTGCAGAATGACTTATCTGCACCCTGCTCTAGCTTGTGATTGATTAGCAGCGCCTGACATCGCTGCACAGCGACTGAGCTTTCCAAACCTGAACAAGCATTCAAGTCTCCTTGCTGTACTAGCAATATATTCTGACGTATAAGCTTATGTTCATTGAGGCAAAATGCCGTCAAATCTTCT
>NZ_LWEY01001293.1:0-1870 GCF_001634935.1 Oleiphilus sp. HI0043
CCAAACTTTGTTTCAAACTCTATCGCGATCAAAACAAGTGATTCAGACATCGTGATTATCAGCCCTGGTAAATCTTTGATCGATGCCTTTCCCAAAGAATGGCTAAATGAAGAGCTCTGCATGCACCTGGTGATGCCAAACAGTTTTCACTATATGGGCGTTCAAGCCTGGCGAGATGCTTTTCCGAAACATCGCTTGTATGCAAGTAAAGGGGCGATCAAGCGTTTAGTTAAACAAGGGGTAGCTAGTTCAGAAAGCGATATCACTGCACTGGAAAGTGAGTTACCGCCACTGCCATTTAATTACTCTGTACTGATTCCACCAGGTCACCGGGGTCATGATGCCTGGTTTAAAAAGCACGATAAAGACTCGCAAACCAGCTTATGGATTACTTGTGATAGCTTTTTGAACTATGAACGCATGTCTAACCAGCCGATTGCAAAAGTCATGCAGAAAGTGCTTGGCGCTGCACCGGGTTTAAAAATGAGTCAAGTGATCAAGTGGTTTCTTCTTGACGATAAGGCCACGTTTAAACAGTGGGCATTGAAGCAAATAGACAATGACCAACCAGCAATCTTAATTCCAAGTCATGGAGAAGTGTTAGCCTCAGCAGAACTACCAATGAAACTTATTTCCCTGTTAAATAAGCGCTTATAACCGGCCTTTAGATAGTCACTGAGCCGCTATCATTTCAGCTAGTACTTGCAATAGAGTTTTTTAATTTCCTGCTGAAATTCGCGCTCTTCTCTTGGCAGATAAAGCTTATACTTGCGCTGAATAATCTCTCGGCGCACGATATAGTCACACCAATAAGCTTTGTTCTCGGGCATCCACTGGGTCGGCGACTTCCCTGCGCGGGCTTTTTTGCTCATGGAAGCTACCGGCACGATGTTATCTGAATCGCTCACCAGCTCCATACGTTGAGCATGAGACCAGTACGCACCACCGTAACGGTGGGCTTCTCTATAGCTCACCAACTGATCTAGTGCGATATCACCTAACTCAGTAATAACTTCGGTGGTATAGGGGTCAAGCCATTCGCCTTCGACAACGAAAACACAGTCACCTTTTTTGGCATAGCGAATATCGACTGTACTCGCTGTTGCCAGCGCTTGTGTATAAGCTTTTTGGCAACTTCGTGTTCTAGGTTGCCAATCTCTTGGGGAAAAAGGCCGGTCTTTCGCAGCAGCTGCCTCGGTTCCTTTATGAATTGTAAAGCAAGGCTCCGCATAACACTTATACTCACCTTTCTCATAATAGCCACCAATAAAGTCCAGCCCTTCGGGAGGCTCGGCACCAACCAACGAGGATGCACAAGCCAACACGCAATATATAACAAGACGAAGACTCTTCCTGCATTCGCGCATACAGCGACCCTTGATACTCGAAACAGCCCTACTCATCCATACCTCTTGCGTATTCTATCCATATTACATCACTCGCCAGGAGATTCTCTTACTCCAAGTCTATAGCGCGGAACCTTAAACCTTCCTCTGTAATTTGTTAAGTGCTTTAAGTCATAGTTGTGAAACGGATATAAAGTCTCTTTCGTCGTTAAGCAAAGAATTCGACCTGATTCACTGCATAGCTTTCAATGCTGCGATACAATAGCGCCTATATTTTTTACACCGAAGCAAATACGGACTGCTTTTCACAATGTTCCCTAGATTTTTCATTATATCGCTACTTTCTCTTTTCTGCGTCAGCGCTCATTCAGCAAAACTCGAGCAGAAAACTGTTTGCACATGGGACCCAGTTGGCCAGAACGGCCCAGTCATTGCATTCTTCTCAGACCTTACCCCGATTGCCCAAACCTGGGGGCTCGACCTGTCATTTATTGCTTATGAAGATGAAAATCTTGTGGCTTCAG
>NZ_LWEY01001294.1:0-1123 GCF_001634935.1 Oleiphilus sp. HI0043
CTTTGCGAGCGTTATGGCACCCCTTTTTCTAGAGCAAAAGAGGGCGGTGCACCTATCCCTCAGCACATGCTGGTGTTGGCGATGGGCAAACATGGCGCTTATGAATTAAATGTATCTTCCGATATCGACCTGATTTTTGCCTATCCTGAATCTGGTGAGACCGATCACGCCAAAAAGCCAATTGAAAACCAGCTCTTCTTCACGCGCCTGGGGCAAAGGCTCATCAATGCTTTGGATGCCATGACCTCTGAGGGTTTCGTATTCCGTGTCGATATGCGCTTGCGGCCTTATGGTGATAGTGGCGCATTGGCGATGAACTTCGCTTCCTTTGAAGACTACTATCACAACCAGGGACGGGAGTGGGAACGTTATGCCATGATCAAGGCGCGTATCGTTAATGCCGACGCAAACCCTGAAGCCAGCGCGGCCTTAATGGATATTATTAGCCCTTTTGTTTACCGCAAGTATGCTGATTTTACCTCTGTGCAAGCCTTGCGCGATATGAAGCGTATGATTATGGCTGAAATGCACCGCAAAGGTGGAGAGCAAAATATTAAGCTGGGTGATGGCGGCATTCGAGAGATCGAATTTATTGCCCAGGCCTGCCAATTGATTCATGGTGGCCGAGACGAACGCCTCCAGCAGCAGGGCTTGGTAAGCGTTTATCGTACATTGCAAGAAAATGAATATTTACCCTCGGAATGGGTCGATACTTTATTACTTGCCTATCGACTATTGCGTAATTTGGAGCATGCGATACAAGGCTTGGCAGACCAACAAACCCAGTTAATTCCAGAATCAGAAGAGAGCCGTCAGCGTATTGCTTGGTCGATGAGCTATTCAGACTGGCCAAGTTTAGAGGCAGAGCTGAATGAGCATCGTTCAGCGGTGAGTCAATGCTTTGCCGATTTTCTGCATGACCCTGAAGAAGATGGTGATCAGGAGGAAGCAGGAAGGGCTTGGTTGGCAGCTTGGCTGGCTGAAGAGCGTTCACAGCTTTTGCAGCCAATGTTCCAAGAGGCAGGTTATGAGTCGCCTGCACAGAGTGTTAGTGATTTGGAACAGTTACGAGAGCATCGCTTGTTTACCTTGATGTCACCAGAAGCACGGCAGCGTTTTGAGA
>NZ_LWEY01001295.1:0-1160 GCF_001634935.1 Oleiphilus sp. HI0043
CAGCGGCAGGCTTTTTTCTGGCCGGCTTATCTATTCAGGCAATGACCATCGGCGGGATTATCGCAGGCTGCCTTGTTGCGCTATTTTCCGGTTTCGTCTCTCGTATGACCGATGTCGCTGAAGATGCCAGCATGGCTGCCTTTTATCTTATTTCTCTGGCAGCAGGCGTCCTGATTATTTCAATTAACGGTAGTCAGGTTGATTTACTACACGTACTTTTCGGTTCCGCGCTGGCTTTGAACAACGAAGCTTTATATTTGCTTGCCGGGGTTTCTACAATTACCTTAATTACACTTGCTCTGCTGTTCAGACCGTTGGTTCTTGAGTGTATGGACAGGCTTTTCCTGCAATCAGTCAGTCGACTAAGTCCAATTGCTCACTTTGCCTTCCTGGTGCTAGTTGTTCTAAACCTTGTTGCCGGCTTTAACGCCCTTGGTACCTTAATGTCTGTGGGTATGATGATTTTGCCTGCAGCCTCTGCAAGGTATTGGGTCAAGAGCCTCGATATGATGCTTTTGGCGTCCTCTTGTTTTGCAATTCTCTGTTGTTATATCGGCTTACTCTTGTCATACCATGCTGGCTGGCCAACCGGGCCGGCGATCATACTGACACTTGGTATGCTCTACGTCTTGTCGTTTTCATTAGGACTTAATGGTAGCCTTTTATCTCGACTTGCCAAACCCAAACATCTCAGCGCATAACTCGTAAATATAGGTAATTTAAATATGAAGTCCTGGTTTAAATCGATCGAAAACGATGCTGAAGGCACCTCCTATCCCTTAGATAAAGTATTAAACGAACTAAACTTCTCTGAAGAGGGTTTAATACCCGTAATAGCCCAGGACCATGAGACGAGAGAGGTGCTAATGTTTGCCTGGATGAATCGCGAGTCATTAAAAGAAACTCTCGAAACCTCCAAGATGTGCTATTGGTCCCGTTCGCGAAAGTCTTTATGGCGCAAAGGAGAAAGCTCTGGCCACTGGCAAAGCCTGGTATCGATGAGAACGGATTGCGACGGTGATGTACTACTAGCCCTGGTCACACAAGATGAAGCAGCTTGTCACACTCATCGTAGAAGTTGCTTCTACCTGAAGTTTGAGCAAGGCGAGGTGGTCATCGCCTCATAAGCTTTCTGCTTTCTTCGTTTACATCAGTGCTGA
>NZ_LWEY01001296.1:0-1825 GCF_001634935.1 Oleiphilus sp. HI0043
GGTTTTGCATTGCTTGCAACCAAAATTGCTTCCTTGCGTATCGTTGTTGGTGTATTTGGTGGTATGACAGCAATGTCACTTATCTTCAATATGATCGGCTCTGACACTAACCCTATGTTTGCAATGCCTTTTTATTGGCATCTTGTTATTGGTGGTTTTGCGTTCGGGATGTTTTTTATGGCAACAGACCCAGTATCCGCATCAATGACTAACCAAGGTAAGTTTGTATTTGGTGCGCTCATCGGTGTAATGGTTGTTTTAATACGTGTTGTTAACCCTGCATTCCCTGAAGGCATGATGTTGGCAATATTGTTCGCTAACCTGTTCGCACCATATATTGACCACTTGGTAATGCAAGCGAATATCAAGAGGAGATTGGCACGTGTCTAGTAAAGAAACGGTAGGAAAAACTATTACGGTTGCATTTTTGCTCTGTATTGTCTGTTCGATTGTAGTAGCGGGCTCTGTTGTACTGTTAAAGCCAATACAAGAGAAGAACAAGGCGCTAAACCTTAAAGCTAATATTTTGGCTGCCGCAGGCTTATTGGTTGAGGGCGCTTCGGCGACTGAAATTGAGAATGCCTTCTCTGCGATTAAGCCAATGTTGGTTGACTTGGATAGCGGTGAATATGTCGAGGCTTCTGCAGTAAATAAGGAAAATGTCCTTGATTACGACCAGAGAAAAGCGGCTAAAGATCCAGCCTTTTCAACAACTCTTTCGCGAGCTGACGACGTTGCAGGTATCAAGCGTAGAGTTAAGTTCGCCAAGATCTACTTGGTTGAAGATGCCGGAAAGATTGAAACGATCATTCTTCCTGTAAGCGGTTATGGCTTATGGTCGACACTGCATGGTTTCTTGGCTTTGGAGGGCGATGCTAATACAGTCGTTGGGCTTGGCTTCTATGAGCATGCCGAGACTCCTGGCTTGGGTGGTGAGGTTGATAATCCGCGCTGGAAAGCGATTTGGCCGGGTAAAAAGGTCTACGACTTCGCGTCTAGCGATCAGCCAAAGCTTGGCTTGATTAAAGGCGCAGTTGATAAAAGTCGAGCTGATGCCGAATACATGGTAGACGGTCTATCTGGTGCTACTTTGACTAGTGTGGGTGTGACTAACCTTATTCAATATTGGACTGGCGAGCAGGGATTCCAAAAGTACCTGAATCGCTTGCGTGAAGGAGCTTAAGAATGAGTGATGTAACAGCAAAAAAAGTTCTTTTTGAACCAGTTTTTAGCAATAACCCTATCGCACTTCAAATCTTAGGTATTTGTTCTGCGTTAGCCGTTACCACTAGTATGGAGCTATCGGTTGTTATGGGCTTGGCTGTATGTGCAGTATGTGGCCTATCTAACTTGTTTGTATCCGTAATTCGTAGCCAAATACCTTCGAACATACGAATCATTGTTCAAATGACTATCATTGCTTCGTTGGTAATTGTTGTTGATCAGGTTCTCAAGGCCTATGCCTATGAACTTAGTAAGCAGCTTTCAGTTTTTGTGGGCTTGATTATCACGAACTGTATCGTAATGGGGCGTGCTGAAGCGTTTGCAATGCAAAATGGCCCAGGCATGAGTTTCCTGGATGGCATAGGTAATGGTTTAGGATATGCCGTTATTTTGCTATTAGTCGCTTTTGTACGTGAATTGTTTGGTTCAGGCATGTTGTTTGGCATCGAGCTTATGCCTACCGTTAACAATGGTGGCTGGTATGTACCTAATGGTATGTTGCTGCTTCCTCCAAGTGCTTTCTTTATCATCGGTTTGCTTATTTGGGGCTTAAGGCAATGGAAGAAAGATCAGGTAGAGCCTGCTGATTACAAAATCTCGT
>NZ_LWEY01001297.1:0-1603 GCF_001634935.1 Oleiphilus sp. HI0043
GCAAAAGAAGCCGGTTGCCGGATTGTCCATTGTTGTGGTTTTGACTCGATTCCTTCCGACATGGGTGTGTACTTTCTTCAGCGTGAAGCAAAACATCACTATGGCGAATATTGCTACCATATCAAGATGCGCTTAAAAGCTGCAAAAGGGGCGATGAGTGGCGGTACCTTTGCCAGTATGAATAATGTGATGCTCGAAGCGAGTAAAGACCCTGAAGTTAAGAAGGTGATCTTCAACCCTTATGGTTTGAACCCTCAGGGGGAAATGTCGGGCCCTGATAAGCCAGATATGCAAAGCGTTAAATACGACTCTGACCTAAAAGCTTGGATCATGCCTTTCATCATGGCGGCAATAAATACGCGCGTTGTTCGACGCTCTCATGCTTTGAAGTCTTACCCGTATGGAAAAGACTTCCTTTATGATGAAGCGATGATGAGCGGCAAAGGCTTTACTGGAAGAGCCAAAGGTTATGCTGGCTTATTGACCTTAGGCTTGATGATGGCAGGTAAGCCGGGGTCTTGGTATAAAAATACAATTAATCGCTTTTTCCCTGAACCTGGTGAAGGGCCAAATAAAGCAGAGCGTGAAGCTGGCTTCTTCACCTTTAGTGTAATTGGCCGTATGAATGACCGAACATTGGTTGCCAAGGTTACAGGTGACCGAGACCCAGGTTATGGTTCTACTTCTAAAATGCTTGGTGAAAGTGCAGCCTGTTTAGCCTTGGATAAGAAACACTTGCCGAAGATGTGCGGAGTGTTGACACCCTCAACAGCAATGGGTGATGCCTTATTGCATAGGCTAGAAGAAAAGGCTGGTCTAGGCTTCTCAATCGAGCCCTAAGGTTATTGAGTTCAGGGTAAGTCGGGTTTTAACCCGACGATGCAGTTAATCAATGTTATAAGCTAAAGATGGGTTGGAGATAAACTCATTTTCATTGCCCTGATACTCAGCCACAATCGCATTACGTGAGACTTCCTCCGGGCTTGGTGGATCATTCTCATGCCATAGTTTTAATAAAGACATATGAGTACGCAAGGGTAGGTCATAGTTAGCCTTCATATAAAACAGAATTCTGGCAATATCCCCTTTGAGCTCGTTAGGTGGGTCAATAATGTGTAACTTCTTTCGAATGCCGCAATTATTGGCCTCAATCGTTTCTTCTAAGTTGCCGAACTTTGCGCCTTTTCTTTTAAACTCAAAGTAAGAGTCAGCCGGAACAACATTATGCAAATCAGAGATTATTTCCATATAGCGATCGTCTGAACGAAGGCACTGGCGTTTAGTTCCGCATTGAAGGTGGTCACGTACTTGAGCGCTTGGGTAAATATGGCTGACCGCGAGAAGCGGTGTTTTCTTTGAGAAAGACTTTTTGCAGAAAAAGGTCTGCCCGCCATTTTTATAAATGGCGCCCCAAAATTTATCCTTAATCACTGATTTGTAATCAGCTGCCGCGATTGAACTTAATAGCAAGCAGCTGATAGCGATAACTATCGCGCTACATATTTGTTTGTTGCGTTTTAAGCGCATTCAGGTTTACCTCGGTGAAGCTATTGGTAGTAAAAGAAGACTGCTTAACAACTTATATGATTCTTATAATTGACGT
>NZ_LWEY01001298.1:0-679 GCF_001634935.1 Oleiphilus sp. HI0043
GCCGTCCACTTAGGCTGCCTAGGTGTCATCTGGACAGGCTGGAGCCCCGTCGCCATTGCGATCTGTTTAGCCGCTTTTTGGCTAAGGATGTTTGCGGTCACCGCGTTTTATCACCGCTTTTTTTCTCACAAGAGTTACAAGGCCAACCGCTTTTGGCAGTTTTGTTTTGCCGTGCTAGGCAATTCAGCGTCTCAAAGAGGCCCGCTTTGGTGGGCCGCTCATCACCGGAATCATCATAAGCACTCAGATGAAGAGTCAGACTTACACTCTCCCATTGCTCATGGTTTTTGGTGGAGTCACGTCGGATGGTTCATGAGCGATGAAGGGTTTAAAACCGATTACAGTGTCATAAAAGACCTAGCGAAGTTCCCTGAACTCCGCTTTCTAAATCGCTTTGATAGCCTAGTGCCCGTTCTCTTCGCAATCGGCATGTACATGCTGGGTGAATACTTGGCTTATGCTTTACCAAACTCAGGCGTTAATGGTTTACAAATTCTGGTTTGGGGCTTCTTTATCTCTACAGTATTTTTGTTTCACGCCACCTTCACCATTAACTCTCTTGGTCACGTATGGGGATCAAGGCGCTTTGAGACAAAAGACCAAAGTCGGAATAATGCTTTCCTTGCACTGCTTACCCTGGGAGAAGGCTGGCACAACAATCATCACCGCTTTGCCGTCT
>NZ_LWEY01001299.1:0-1925 GCF_001634935.1 Oleiphilus sp. HI0043
ACCTCATTTCGAATACTTGTCTTTATCCGTATCGCCAGAAAAAAGACGGTCGATATATCGTTCTCTATTTACGTACGAGATAAAAGAACAGACGCTTGAAGAGATTCGCACAGTAACAAATAAGGCATGGGTACTGGGAAGTGAGCAATTCAAGTCTCAAATTGAAGCGCAGACCGGTAGGGCAAGTCACCCGAGAAAGACGGGCGGTGATCGTAGGTCGAAGGTTTTCAAAGGGGTCAGACTCGATTGAAAATCAATCGAGTCTGACCCCTTTGAAAAAGGCTAGGCCGCCTTAAGATCATAACTCTGCGGATAAAGCTTGTTCGCTTCAGCTTCTTCCAAATCCCTTTGTATTGCAGCAGCGGTATTCTTCAGTACGTTGAGCCCAAATTTCTGAATTCCATTTATGAGCATAGGCAGGCACAAGCAAAATCGTTTAACGTACTGTTATAGAAATTAGGGTATGCAAAATCATGACTCCCATTATTCAAATCGAAAACTTGTCTAAGGTTTATGCTGGTGGTTTTCAAGCGCTCAGTGGTATTAACCTTACAATAGAAAAATCTGAAATCATTGCTTTACTCGGTCCGAACGGGGCCGGTAAGACGACCTTAATCAGTACCATTTGCGGTATAGTCAATCCATCTTCCGGCACCGTGACTGTCGACGGTGAGGATATTATCAAAGGCTACCGCCATACGCGTGAAATGATTGGTCTGGTTCCACAAGAGTTAACGACTGACTCATTTGAGACTGTATGGGATACCGTGACGTTTAGTCGAGGCTTATTTGGTAAAGCGCCTAACACGGCTTATATCGAGAAGACGCTAAAAGACTTATCACTGTGGGATAAGAAAGATAACCGTATTATGGAGTTGTCAGGTGGTATGAAGCGCCGTGTGTTGATAGCCAAAGCGCTGTCGCATGAACCCAAGATTTTATTCTTGGATGAGCCGACAGCTGGGGTTGATGTTGAGCTGCGAAAAGATATGTGGGAGTTGGTCCGTAAGCTTCGAGAAAAGGGGGTCACGATTATCCTCACCACACACTATATTGAGGAAGCAGAAGAAATTGCTGACCGTATTGGTGTGATCAATAATGGTCAATTAGTCTTGGTTGAAGAGAAGACAGAATTGATGCGTAAGTTAGGGAAGAAGCAATTAACCCTCGACCTGAAGACCGAGCTATCTAGTTTGCCAACGAGCCTAAAAGGTTTCGATCTAGTGCTGAATAATAATGGCCTGCAACTTGTTTATACCTACGACACGCTAGAAGATCATACGGGTATTGCGACCTTGCTCCAGCACTTGTCTGAAGAGGGGATTCAGTTTAAAGATTTAAAGACTGACCAGAGCTCATTAGAAGATATCTTTGTATCGCTTGTTAAGGAGTCCGCATGAACCGTCACGCAGTTGCCGCGATTTATAAGTTTGAAATGGCCCGTACAAAGCGAACCATTTTCCAGAGCATTGTCTCGCCAGTTATCTCTACCTCTTTGTATTTTGTCGTCTTTGGTTCTGCGATTGGCTCGAGGATTAATGAAGTGGACGGAGTTAGCTATGGGGCCTTTATCGTACCAGGCTTGATTATGCTTTCTTTGTTAACGCAGAGTATTTCTAACGCTTCATTTGGAATTTATTTTCCTAAGTTTAGCGGCACCATTTATGAGCTACTTTCTGCACCTGTTTCATACTTCGAAGCCTTGCTTGGCTACGTGGGGGCCGCAGCAACGAAGTCGATCATACTTGCCTTGATTATTCTCGCAACGGCGAGCCTGTTTGTACCGCTACAAATAGCGCATCCGGTTTGGATGATGGTCTTCCTTGTGATGACGGCCATTACCTTCAGCTTGTTCGGTTTTATTATCGGCATCTGGGCCGATAACTTTGAGAAGCTTCAGGTGATTCCTTTACTGGTGATTACGC
>NZ_LWEY01001300.1:0-33588 GCF_001634935.1 Oleiphilus sp. HI0043
AGTCTAGAATAGTGTTTGCTTTTATCAATGTTATGCAGGTGAGTGCTTAGATCTTTTGGTTATGACTGGCGATCCTAAGCAGTTTTCCTGTTTGAGATAACAGATATTTGCCCAGGATGCGAATGAAGATAGGCGTTAAAAATAAACGCCGGAAGTGACGAAGATCAGGAAGTAAGTTGCTTGACGAATGTTCCCAAACATTCGCTAGCAGTAGCTGTTCCAGTATATTCCTTGTTGTAGCGGGAGGGTGCCAAAGAGCTAACCATTTGCGGCTTTCTTGCCTTGCTGTTTCAAGGTTGAGCGGTATTTCTTGCTCAATTCCATAAATTTCGGGGTCGGGCCTACATCCTCATACATTGGATCGCCCATTTCATCTTTCGATATGACTTTTTTACCCGCGATATAAGGGAAACTGGTTTCAAGTTCATCAAGAGCAGCCGATAGCAGCTCTCCAAGGATCTCACTTTTTGTTCTTTTGGGGTACATTTCTGCTAGTGCGTTAATTTTCGCTGCATCTTCTAAGGGGAGTCGGAATGTGTAGTCTTCAGAAGTAAATGTTGCTTTGGCTTGTTGTTCCCAGCATTCTGCTAAGGCTTTTATTTTCATAGCTTGAATCCTTGTGTGGTCGGGTTGTTCATTTTTTACGCTTAACTACAAGAATAAGTGTAGGTTGTTTGTTCAAAAAGTAGACACTTAAAAGTGTGTGCTTTTGTTAATGGTTTACTTGTTGTGGATTGTGCTCCATATTTATATATCTAGTTTTTACTATTTTGCGCAAATAAGGATTGGCTTGTAGTCACGAGCTTGTGATCAGCTTGCTTGCTAGCCTTGATAATCAAACACATTTGGAAAAGGTATATGTCAGAATTACACCCTTCTTTACGAGAAAATGTCCGTTTGCTTGGTGAGTTGTTAGGGCAGAATATTGAAGAACACCTTGGTTCGGAGTTTGTGGCGAAGTTGGAAGCCATTAGGGCTGCGGCAAAGCAGGATCGTGAAGCTGATGCGGGGGATGCGCATCCAGAACTTGTTCGTTTGCTTCAGGACCTGGGGGACGATGAGATGTTATTTGTTGCTCGAGCGTTTAACCAGTTTCTTAACCTGGCAAATATTGCTGAGCAGTATCATGGGGTAAGACGGAATCGCACCGATAGAGAAGACGGTTTGGAAACCTTTGACCAACTGCTGGACCGTTTGAAGGCCTCAGGTACCAAAGAAGAAGACTTGGCAAGCTTGCTTGAAGATATGAATATAGAGTTCGTATTGACGGCTCACCCCACTGAGGTTACACGTAGAACCTTGATACTTAAGTATGAAGCCATTACTGAGTGCTTATCTGAGCTGGATCGTTCCGATCTTAATGATTTAGAGCAGAAGCGTATTTGTGAACGTTTGAATCGCTTGGTTTGTGAAGCGTGGCATTCAGACGAGATTCGTCAGGTCAGGCCTTCGGCCGTCGACGAAGCAAAGTGGGGCTTTGCAGTAATAGAGAACAGTTTATGGACCGCCTTACCCGAGTTCTTACGTGAGTTTGATGCAGCGGTTAGCGATAAATTTGGTATTCAACTACCCCCACAGTTTTCACCCATTCGCTTTGCTTCGTGGATGGGGGGGGATCGCGATGGTAACCCAAACGTTACGGCAGAGTTGACGCAAGAGGTCCTGAGTCTGAGCCGTTGGATGGCAGCAGATTTGTATTTGAGAGATATTCGTGACTTGCTGAATGAGTTGTCAATGTGGAACTGTTCTCTGGAATTGAGGCAAGAGGCTGATCGAATATTGCAAGGGCAGGAGCGAAATCAGAATGAACCCTACCGCGTGATACTGGCTGACCTGCGTCGTCGACTGCAAAACACTAGGGAATGGGCGGCGCGAAAGGCAAGCGGTGAAGATGTAGAGCAATTAGATATACTCAGGGAAAATTCTGAATTGATGCAACCTTTATTGATGTGCTTCAATTCTTTGAAAGAAACGGGTCTTGATTCCGTGGCAAATGGCCTGTTGCTCGATACCATTAGGCGAGTACAGTGTTTCGGTCTGGAATTAGTAAAGCTGGATATTCGTCAGGATTCCGAGCGTCATCTCGAAGTGATGTCCGAACTTACCCAGCACTTGGGTATGGGGGATTTTGCGCAATGGAGCGAGCAGGAGAAACAGTCCTTTCTTATTAAAGAACTGTCCAGTAATCGGCCGCTTTTACCTCGTTCCTGGCCCGCCAGTGATAATGTGCGAGAAGTGTTGGCTACGTGTGACGTGGTTGCTTCTCAGCCTGAGTCAGCGTTGGGTTCATACGTTATTTCCATGGCCAGCACACCTTCCGATGTATTGACTGTCATCCTACTTTTACGGGAGTCGGGCATTCAGTTCCCTATGCGCGTTGTGCCTTTATTTGAGACCCTTGACGATTTGTCCGGGGCGAAGGAGGCTATTGATAGCTTATTATCAGTACCTTGGTATCAGGAGTACTGTAAAGGGCATCAAGAGGTAATGATTGGCTACTCTGATTCTGCTAAGGATGCAGGTCAGATGACAGCCGCTTGGGCTCAATATCAGGGGCAGGAAAGTCTGGTTGAGGTTGCACAAAAACATGGTGTTAAGCTGACTTTGTTTCACGGTCGCGGCGGCACGGTTGGTCGCGGTGGTGGCCCAGCGAATAGGGCGATTCTTTCTCAACCTCCTGGTTCGGTAGCTGGCTCTTTCCGTATCACGGAGCAAGGCGAAATGATTCGCTTTAAGTTCGGGATTCCAAGTGTTGCCAAACAGAGTTTAAAGCTATACCTGAATGCAGTTGTTGAAGCTAGCTTGTTGCCGCCTCCAAAGCCTAAGCAAGAGTGGCGAGAGCTGATGAATAAGATGACTGGCGTTGCCCTGGCTTCCTATCGCCAGATAGTAAGAGAGCATCCTGAGTTTGTTTCTTATTTCCGCTCGGTGACCCCTGAGCAAGAATTGGGCAAGCTAGCTTTAGGTAGTCGGCCTGCAAGGCGAAAAGCGACCGGTGGTGTTGAAAGTTTAAGGGCAATACCGTGGATTTTTGCCTGGACGCAGATACGGCTTATGCTGCCGGCATGGTTGGGTAGCGATGAGGCCTTGGCGAGCGTTCTAGAGTCTGATAAGGCAGAGACCCTAGATGAAATGTTTATCCAGTGGCCCTTCTTTAATACTCATATTGATATGTTAGAAATGGTTGTTGCCAAAGGTGATCCGCGGATCGCGCGTTACTATGACCAGCTGCTGGTATCTGATGACTTGAAGCCTTTAGGGCGTTCGCTTCGCCATCGCTTTTTGGATGTAGTTAAGCTGGTTAATAAAGTTAAAAAGCAAGGGGCGCTTCAGGAAAATCATCCCCAGCTACAAGGTTCTTTAAATGTTAGGAACCCTTATACTGATCCGTTACATTATTTGCAGGCGGAGCTGTTGAGGCGTGACCGTTTAGCCGAGCGAAGCTCTGAAGGTAAGCAAGAGCGTGATTTAGTTGAAACAGCTTTAAAAGTAACGATGGCCGGTATCGCTGCTGGAATTCGAAATACGGGCTAGTTCAGCTCTTGTGTTTGAATCGATTGCGTAAGCGTTTGCAACGAAGTTCTTAAAAACGTAAGCGTGTGAAGTGGTGTAGAGTTATTTTTGCGGATAGCTCTACACTCGGTAAGTATTCCGTCACGGCGCCACCAAAAGTTCTTGCTCCGTTTATCAATTAATACTTAGGTAAATCATTGTGCCCATAGCTTCCAGACTAAACCAGTTTATCAATCACAAGGGATTGATCTGTCAGCAGATTCATCACGCTCGCAGTTTAAGTTTTGCACAAGCCCTGGAGCAGGCACAGGCGATTCCGGAAATGAGTGCAGTAACTGTTACTTTACTCGATGAGGAAGGCCCGGCGGTTGCGGTGATCCCCTTTGGCACAAAATTGGATATTGAATTAATTAATGACTCATTGGGTAGATCTTTTCAAATTTTAAGTGATGAAAACTCACGAAAGCTATTTAAGGATTGTGAAACCGGGATGTACCCGATTCTCGCAACTGCCTATGGTTTGCCGATTATTCTAGATACGAGTTTACTGGAACTGGAGTTTGTATTCTCTGCTAGTGGTTGCTCAAGCACCTTATTAAAGATTCCCGGACCGTCTTTTCGTATGGCAATGAATGGCGCGATTAAGGCAAAAGTTTCTATTTGGCTTGCGGGTGAGGAGCCTAAGTCAGGATCGGGGCAGAAGGTTTCAAATTTGCCTCATAATGCGGGCTTGACCCTAGATGGCATTGCGAAGAAGTTAAGTCGTTTATATAAGTTACCACCAATGCCAGAAACTGCTATACGAATCATGCACCTGACCAGCGACCCCGATGCTGATGTATTTCAATTGGCTGAGGTGATAGAGCGAGATCCGAGTCTAGCCTCACAGGTGATGCGTTATGCCCGGTCAGCGTTGTTTTCTTATCGAGGCGAATTAACGTGTGTAAAAGATGCTGTGAATATCGTGCTAGGTTTTGATCGTGTATCTCAGCTATCGATGGGTTTAGCGGCAGGAAAAGCTTTCAATATACCTGCGGCAGGGCCCTTGGGTTTAAAATCATTTTGGCAGCATTCACTTTATAGTGCTGTGTTGGCTCAAGCCTTAGCTTTATTGGCCGATCCTGATATAGAGCTGAACGAGCGCGATGCTTATCTTGCCGGTTTGCTTCACAATTTTGGTATTTTATTAGTTGGTCATCTTTTTCCGCCAGAGTTCCAAATGCTCAATAAGCTTAGAGAGGCTGAGCCGGAGTTGAGCATGGCTGAAATCGAACAGCAGGTCTTTGGAATGGGGGGCGCGCAAGAGTTTATTGCTTTAGGGCATGCCTCTATTGGTGCAGTGTTACTAAAACTATGGGGAATGCCGGAATCAAGTATTACGGTAGCCGGTATGCACCAGAAAAAAGACTATCAAGGTAAGCACCAAAAGTATGTAGAATTAGTGCAGTTGGCTAATGCGCTATTGGCAGCGAAAGGGATTGGTGATGAGCCCGCTTTGCATGATTGTGAGAAATTAATGCAAGGTTTGGGTATACAGGAAGAGCAAGGGATGGCTTTATTGGATTCTTTACTCGAACAGTGCCAAAGCCTGGATGAGATGATTCGTCAGATGGCGGCATAATTATAAGATTAAGTCATTATTATACCTACTAGGTGTTATTCTATAGGGTGTTTTACCCTATCTATTCGGCTCAATTGAGCATATCTAGGTTCAGGCTTCCACTGTGTCCATCAAGTACGTATAATGCGGCGTTTCGAATTACATATGTGTGTCGAGCTTGCAGTCAGTATGAGAGCCTTGTTGAAGGGTTCTGTAGCTCGAAACATAAAAGAATAGATTAGCGACAGCTCGCTATACTTGAGCGAATTACTTAATACCCCTATACATGCTTGAGTTTTTATTGTGTGGCGCTAGTAGGCTGTCGTTAGAAATAGATTCAATTTTTATCATTAGCTTTAGAATATTGGGAGCAATCCGTATATGAAATTAATTTTGTTAGGCGCACCAGGTGCAGGCAAGGGTACACAAGCTCAGTTTATGACTGAGAAATATGGTATTCCGCAAATCTCTACCGGGGATATGTTGCGTGCGGCTGTAAAGGCGGGCTCACCACTAGGTTTGAAGGTTAAAGAAGTCATGGCATCTGGCGGCCTGGTTTCTGATGAAACAATCATTGAATTGATTGAAGAGCGCATTCAACAGGATGACTGTGAGAACGGTTTCTTATTTGATGGTTTTCCTCGTACGATTCCGCAAGCTGAAGCGCTTAAAAAGCAAAAAATCATGATTGATGCGGTTGTTGAAATTGACGTGCCTGACGAAGAAATTGTTAGCCGTCTAAGTGGTCGTCGCGTGCATGAAGCAAGTGGTCGCGTATATCATGTTGATTACAATCCACCGAAGGTAGCGGGTAAAGATGATGAAACTGGCGATGCCTTGGTTCAGCGTGAAGACGATCAGGAAGAAACCGTTCGTAAGCGCTTAGGTGTATATCATTCGCAAACGGCTCCTCTTGTTGAGTATTATTCGTCTTGGGCTGATACCGGCGCAGATGAATCACCAAAATATGTGAAGGTTGATGGTGTTGGTGATATGGCTCAGATCAAACAGCAAATTGTTGATGGTTTAGACGCATAAGATAGACACTTCCTTCATTGTTCACTGAAACGGGCCTCTTTTTTAAGGGGCCTGTTGTTATTTACGACCCTCTTTATGCCAAAAATTCTTGCTTTAGATACTTCTTCTGATAATTGCTCTGCAGCATTGTGGAGTGAGCAAACAATGTATCAGGTGTGCGAAAAAGCCCCTCGAAGTCATACTCAGTTAATTTTACCTATGGTGAAAGACTGTTTGGGCCACGGTAAGTTAAAAGCTAAAAATCTGGATGCGCTTGCTTTTGGTTGTGGGCCAGGTTCGTTCACGGGTATTCGTATCGCGACTGGTATCGCGCAAGGCTTGGCCTACGGAAGTGACTGTCATATCTATGCCATATCTAATATCCAAGCTCTAGCCCTACAAAGCTATTTGAAGTACGCTATTTCTCAAGTGCTTGTAGCAATTGATGCACGTATGGATGAGGTGTATTGGGCTTGCTGCAAAGTGGAGAAACAGAGCAACGGGAACGAGGATCCTTATTATCGGGTGGAGACTTTGGGTATTGAAAATGTGACTAAACCTGAATTAGTGAGCTTGCCTGACGCGATCACGGATGGGCCTATTATTGGTGTCGGTAGTGGCTTTGACTACTCTGAACGTTTCCCTTCGGATGTAAAAGGGCATTTGGATAGTTTTGATGCTGAGATGAGACCAGAGGCTCATGCTATTTGTCAGCTGGCTCGTTATGCGCATTTTAAAGGTGTAGCAGGGCTACTAGAAGACGCGATGCCATCCTATGTCAGAAATACGGTTACATGGAAAAAACTGCCGGGTAGAGCCTAAGTGCTACTCGCTATATGGATTGATAGTTAAGGATTAAAAATGACTTGGTTTGAAGCAGTTATATTGGCACTTGTTCAGGGCTTGACGGAGTTTCTACCCATATCGAGCTCCGCTCACCTGATTTTGCCTTCACAAGTTTTGGGCTGGGAAGATCAAGGCTTGGCTTTTGATGTAGCGGTTCACGTTGGCACCTTGATGGCGATAGTCATTTATTTTCGTAGAGAAGTGATTCAACTGAGTGGCGCATGGTTCAAGAGCGTGTCGTTTAAAGAGCAGTCTAATGATGGTCGCTTGGCCTGGTTGATTATTCTGGCAACGATACCCGCAGGTTTGGCTGGTTTCCTTCTTAATGACTTTATAAGTGAAAACTTGCGTTCCACTGCCGTGATCGCGACGACAACAATAATATTTGGGCTTGCTTTATACGCTTCTGATCACTTTGGTTCTCGTAAGCTTAGCCTTAAAGATATAGACGTTAAAGCGGCCTTAGTCATAGGTTTTAGCCAGGCGTTAGCCTTGATTCCGGGAACATCCCGTTCAGGCATCACTATGACAGCGGCCTTGTTAATTGGTTTCAGTCGTGATGCTGCGGCTAGGTACTCATTTCTGCTTTCTATTCCTCTCATCACGGCAGCAGGCCTGCTTAAAACAAAAGAGTTGCTAGAAACGGGAACGAATGACGACTGGTTCTTGGTGGCGCTTGGGACTGGTGTTGCTTTTGTGAGCGCTTATGCCTGTATTCATTTGTTTTTACAGTTTCTAGAGCGCATAGGTTTTACACCGTTTGTTATTTACCGTTTACTGCTCGGTTTAGTATTACTAGCCTTAATGGCTTTTTCTGGCTAAAATAGAAACAATATACGTCTTATTTTGGATGGGTCGACCTTAATAGCTACTTAGAAGTATTATTATGAGAGGCCCTAAATAAAACTTCAGTATGACTAATTAAACAGGAGGGCAGTATGGAGTTATCAAATTCGTTAATTGCTGCGCCGGTCATACCTGAAGGTTTAAAGAAACCCTCTCAAGAAAGACCTAACCCTCAGGATAATGCTGATAGCCGAAGTAATGAGGCTAGAGTTGATGTCCCTCGCCGAATTGCTGCCCCTGAAGATTTAGAGCGCAAAAGCAATGAATTACAACAGAGTCGCGTTCAACGCCTTGATGCTCTGGACTCTGCTCCTCTTAAAGCGCAGCAAGCGCTTTCTACATATCAGCAAACTGAAGAGGCGGGGCGAGCCTATGAAGAAGGTGAGTTGGTTGGTCTCGACTTATTTGTCTGAATGAATTTATCTGATTTATGTGTTTACGCTTGCAGTGAAGAAGAAAGTACCTTAGCTGCTGCGTTTGCAAGCCGTCACCAACTACCATTCCTGTCAGGGGCTCCTATAGAGCCTAAACGCAATCTTCCCGAGCCTGTTCAGGCTTTTTCTTATATGCTTTACTATTGCGACGGAACAGTCTCGATTCTGCAACTTGGTAAAGGTGCTCCGGGGCCGGTTAGTGCTTCCTTTTTTGGTGGAAAAACAGGGCATAGACTTAAGTTTGGTGGTGGCAGGGGGCAGATGATTGCCAAGGCCGTAGGGCTAAATAAAGGTGTTACGCCTAAGGTACTCGATGCAACAGCAGGGCTGGGTAGAGACGCATTTGTTTTAGCGTCATTGGGCTGTCAGGTGACCATGCTAGAGCGCTCACCACTTATTGCCGAGTTATTGCGCGCTGCTTTGGCAGAGGCGGGTCATGAAACTGCTCAGCGTTTTGAAGAAACGGAAGAGATAAAGTCGATCATTGAACGAATGTCCTTAGTGGAATCTGACGCGACGACTTGGATGAACTCTCAACCAGAGAAGCTTGCTGATGTCATTTACTTGGACCCAATGTATCCGCATCGAGAAAAGTCGTCTTTAGTCAAAAAGGAAATGCGGCTGTTTCAAACGCTTGTAGGAGAAGATCTGGATGATGAGGCTTTATTAGAGGCGGCATTGTCTAAGGCTCGTTATCGAGTGGTGGTAAAGCGGCCGCGCAAGGGCGATGCAATAAAAGGAATTAAGCCGTCCCTTCAGTTAGTGGGTAAGAGTTGTCGTTATGATGTATATACCTTGAAAAGAATTGAGGATTTGGCCGACTAAACCTTATACTTGTCCAAATCTTATTCCTTGTTCTGGCAAAGACAATAATAAAATAAGCGCTATGACTGAGAAAACACGCCCTCTGTGGCATCCAACATTATGGCCATCCTGGTTAATCGTTTTTATTCTATATTGCCTCGCTTGGCTGCCGATGAACAAAAAGCATCAGTATGCAGAAAGCCTTGGGCGTTTCGTTTATCGACGCATGAAAAACCGTGGCAAGGTGACCCGGCAGAATATAGAGCTGTGTTTCCCCGAGCTTAGCAGTGACAAGCAAAATGAGATAATTGAAGGCAGTTTTATTTCTACTGCTGAAGGCTTGATTGAGATGCTGCAACTTTGGTGGCGAGATGTTACTCCGTATCTTGATACGATGACGGTGATTGGTAAAGAGCACCTATTAGACGCGCAGAACCGCGGCACCGGTGTTTTGTTGATAGGAGGCCACTTCGGTGTTATCGATATGACCTTGCCCTTGGTTGGGACTCAGCTTAAGCGACCTGGCTATATGTATCGCCCAAATAACGACCCCGTAATAGACTGGATGATCGAAAGTGGGCGTAACCGTAACTTTGATATTCAAAGCTTCAGTAAGTATCAATTAAAAGAGATGCTCGAGTTTATCAAGGGGGGCGGTGAGGTTTGGTATGCTCCTGATCAGGATTTCGGTAAACGCTGTGACCTATTTGTTCCTTTCTTTGGTGTTAGTACGGGTTGTATCTCTACACCAAGTTGGATTGCGCGTGAAACGGGAGCGACTGTTTTGCATGTCGCACCGTTTAGGCTACCAAATGGTCAATATGAAGTCATTTTCTCACCCGTTTTTGAAGGTTTTGGTGAGGACCCGCAAAAGGATGCGCAGCTTTGGAATCAGGCGCTAGAGGCAGCAATTAAGCGTCATCCTGAACAATATCTATGGCAGCATAAGCGCTTCAAAACCCGTCCTGATGGAGAAGGGCCAGTTTATCAGTAGTTGCCGCTATGAATAGGTATTGTGGAGTTCTGCGTATTCAAAACAAAGCTCTAGCCAATTTCGTATGCCAGGGCTTAGGTATTTGTCCTTATGTGTGATGATATAAAATTTTCGTTTGAAATCTCTCTGTGGTGTTTTTAAGGCAATTAGCGATGAGCGTTTGAAAGCATCGTTTAAGGTAACTTTCGACAAACACCCAATCCCCATACCTGACTCTACTGCCCGTTTGATGGCTTCGGTATGTTGAAGTTCGAGTTCAATATTAAGTTCATGAAGCACTCCCTGCATTGCGTTATCGAATGCTTGCCGTGTTCCTGAACCTGCCTCTCTCAGAATCCATTTTGCTTTGCTTAGCTGTTGGTCACTAACGTATGAAAGCGTACTTAGCTCAGATTTCGGGTCGCAGAAGACCACTAACTCATCATCCATCCAAGGCCTAATGTTTAAGTCGGGGTGAGACACCTCGCCTTCGATTAGCCCCACATCGAGCTCAAAGTTTGCGACTTGCTCGGTAATTTTAGTTGTGTTGCCAACGCTTAGTGCTGCTTTAGCGGTCGGGAATTTACCTTTGAACTCTGAAAGAATGTGAATAGCCAGGTAGTTACCGATAGATAACGTGGCGCCAATATTTAGGTCCGCGCTAAGCTGGTTCTGCTGTAAGCTCAGCTCCAGGCTTTTTGCTTGGTCAATCAGTGTTTCTGCCTGCTTTCGAATTAATCTTCCGAAATCATTGAGTTGTAAGCGTTTACCAGCCCGATCAAATAGTTTTATATCAAACTGGCTTTCAAGATTCTTGAGTGACTCACTCGCAGCGGATTGAGACATATTTAGCGCTTCGGCAGCTAAAGTAATATTTTGAAAGTTAGCGGTCGCAATGAATACTTCAATTTGCTTGAGTGAATACTTCAATGATAAAGCCTTAGTTTAATAAATCGGAAAAACCGAATAAAGATATATAATAAACCTGTTTTACAGATATGTTAGTTGGGCGTATTGTTTCTGGCAAGTTAAATTCAATTGGAGAAATCGTATGTCTGGCTTTATGAAAGAAACTGTCACGAGTGTGAAGCATTGGAATGAAACATTGTTTAGCTTTACGACCAGTCGTGATCCGTCTTTTCGTTTTAAGAATGGCCACTTTATTATGATGGGGCTTGAACACGAAGGTAAGCCCTTGATGCGTGCCTACAGTATTGCCAGTGCAAATTATGAGGAAGAGCTGGAGTTCTTTAGTATTAAAGTACCTGATGGTCCGTTGACATCTAAGCTTCAGAAAATAGAAGTGGGGGACCAGATACTGTTGAGTAAAAAACCGACTGGCACCTTGATTGTTGATAACTTACTGCCTGGCAGAAACCTATATTTGATTAGTACCGGTACTGGCTTGGCGCCTTTTATGAGTATCATCAAGGATCCGGAAACCTATGAATTATATGATAAAGTAATTCTAACGCACGGTACGAGATTTGTTTCAGAGCTGGCCTATCAAGAGCAAATCAAAAAGGAGCTTCCGGAAAATGAGTTTTTTGGTGAGTTTATCAAAGACAAGCTTATTTATTACCCAACCGTGACACGTGATGAGTTTGAAACTCAAGGTCGAATTACCGATGCGCTGGAGAGTGGCAAGCTTGTTAAAGACTTAGGGCTACCAGAGTTAAACCTTGATGATGATCGTTTTATGATTTGTGGTAGCCCAAGTATGCTTAAAGATACTTGTCGTATACTTGATGATATGGGCTTTGTTGAAGCGCGTCAGGGGAATGCCGGGCATTACGTAATCGAAAGAGCTTTTGTCGAGAGTTAGCCCTAAATAATACTCACTAATTGACTTCGTCTTCAGGCGGCTACGTGATGGGAGGGCAGTGATATTCATCTACTGTCAGCCCTTCTTCAACACTAAATAAATGAACGTCAAACCCCCACAAACGATGTATGTGCTTGAGTACTTCGTCTGTACTTTTACCCAAGGGGACTCGGCTGTTTGGTGTGTGCCTAAGGGTCAGTGATCGATCTCCTCTTAAATCAACATTCCACACCTGAATATCTGGTTCGCGCATACTCAGGTTATATTGCTGAGAGAGCTTTTCTCTAACATATCGATAACCTTGCTCATCATGTATTCCAGTTACTTCATAATGACTCTGCTGGTCATCATCACGAATTGCGAAGAGTTTTAAGTCCCGAATTACCTTAGGTGAAAGGAACTGTAGGATAAAGCTTTCATCTTTAAAGTTTCGCATGGCAAAATCGAGTGTTTCCAGCCAGTCTGTGCCCGCGATATCTGGGAACCATTGTCGATCTTCATCCGTAGGTTGTTGGCAGATACGTTTGATATCCTGAAACATGGCAAAACCAAGCGTATAAGGGTTGATGCCGCTGTACCATTGGCTATCAAAGGGAGGTTGATAGACCACCGCTGTGTGTGATTTTAAGAACTCGATAATAAAGCCTTCATTCACCAAACCTTTGTCATACATCGTATTCATGATGGTGTAGTGCCAAAAGCTTGCCCAACCCTCATTCATTACCTGAGTTTGTCTTTGCGGGTAGAAATACTGGGCAATTTTTCTCACGATACGTAGTACTTCCCGTTGCCATGGGGCAAGCATGGGGGCATTCTTCTCAAAGAAATAAAGCAGATTCTCCTGCGGTTCTTCAGGGTAGCGTTGATCTTTCTCGGCTTCTTCTTTGTCGCCGCTGACAGGAATGGTTCTCCACAGCTCATTAACTTGCTGCTGCAGATGGAACTCGCGCTCTTCTTGTCGTTTCAATTCTTCTTCAGCTGATATAGGAGCAGGGCGCTTATAACGGTCAACACCGTAATTCATTACTGCGTGGCAGGAGTCTAGAAAGGTTTCTACGGTATCGACGCCATAACGGCCTTCACACTTTGCAATATAGTTTTTGGCGAACAGAAGGTAGTCTATTATTGCGCTGGCATCGGTCCAGGTGCGGAACAGGTAGTTGCCTTTGAAAAAAGAGTTATGACCATATGATGCATGCGCGATGACTAAGGCCTGCATCATCAAGGTATTCTCTTCCATCAAGTAAGCGATACATGGGTTAGAGTTAATAACGATCTCATAGGCGAGCCCCATTTGGCCGCGCTTATAACCTTTTTCGTTTTGTAGGAACTGTTTCCCGTAAGACCAGTGATAATAGCCTAGAGGCATACCGACCGAGGAATAGGCATCGAGCATTTGCTCAGAGCTAATCACTTCAATTTGGTTAGGGTAGGTGTCTAGCTTATATTCTTTTGCTATGTCTGAAATGGCATCATCAAAGCGTTCTAGCTGTTCAAATGACCATTCCGAGCCAGTCGCAATATAACTCTTTTTACGCTCTTCATTTTGTTTGTTGTCTTTATCTGTCATGCCGGCTTCCTCTGAAATAATTCGTGGAAGACAGGGTAGATGTCACTCTCGTCTTTAATGTTTTGCATGGCGAAAGAGTCCTCAAACTCCTTAGCCAGTTTTTCATATTCATGCCACAGCATTTGATGATCTAGCTTAGTAATCTCAATGTAAGCAAAATATTGCACGAGAGGTAGAATATCGTCTTTCAAGAGCCTCGAGCACTTGGGTGAGTCATCGCTCCAGTTGTCACCATCGGAGGCTTGTGCGCAGTATATATTCCAGTCTGACGCAGGGTAACGCTTGTGGATGATTTCTCTAGTTAACTCCAATGCGCTAGAAACGATGGTCCCGCCTGTTTCCCGTGAATAGAAGAACTCCTCCTCGTCCACTTCCTTAGCGCTGGTATGGTGGCGAATAAAAACAACCTCAATTTTTTGATAATTTCGTTTTAGAAACATATAGAGCAAAATATAAAAACGTTTGGCGATGTCTTTATGCATGTGAGTCATGGAGCCCGAAACATCCATTAAGCAAAACATAACGGCGCTGGTGCTTGGGACGGGTTGCTTTATATGTTGGTTAAAGCGTAAGTCGAACTCATCAATCCAGGGGATGTTTTTGATTCGTTTTTTAAGCTTTGTGAGTTCTTCTTTTATCTCTTTGATTCGAGCATGTTGAATATCGTCTTCAGGGTCTAGCTTTTTAAGCTGCTCCTCTAATTCTTTTATTTTTTCTCGTGACTTGCCTGTGAGGGCTAGCCTTCTTCCATAGGCCTTTCTGAGAGAACGTACGATATTAATTTTTGAGGGATTGCCGGTATTGGTAAAACCTGCTCTTAGGTATTTATATGAGGTGGTATCCTTCAGCTGTTTTTTGACCAGGTTGGGTAGCTCCAGGTCTTCAAACATAAAGTCGAGAAACTCTTCCTGAGATATCTGAAAGACGAACTCGTCCATGCCTTCACCAGAGTCGCTCGCTTCTCCTTCACCCGCACCGCCTCCGCCGGCTCCACCAGGTGGTCTGGGGAGTTGGTCTCCGGTATTGAATTCTTTATTCCCGGGGTTAACTGCCTCGCGCACGCCACCTTGTCCGGAATTAAAAACCGGCTCGTCGAGGTCTTTGCTCGGGATGCTGATTTTTTCGCCGCGCTCCATATCGGTAATGCTGCGTTTTCCAACTGCATCGGAAACCGCTTTTTTGATATGTTCGCGATAACGGCGAAGAAAGCGCTCACGATTCACTGCGCTTTTATTCTTGCCATTAAGTCGGCGATCAATGATGTGACTGATACCCATAATACATCCTGGTTTCGGCGTGGCTCGGGGTGACCATGGCTATGGTTTAATGGTGCACCTTCTGGCTAAATCTATTGTATGGAAGAAGGGTTTAAACCCTTCTTCTGCTACTGTGATTTACGGACGCGTAAGTACCATTCCGCGAGTAAGCGAACCTGTTTCTTGGTATAACCGCGTTCAACCATACGCTCTACAAATTGCTCGTGTTTGTCTTTATCCTCATTTGAACTTTTTGCATTAAATGAAATGACAGGAAGTAAGTCTTCGGTATTTGAAAACATCTTCTTCTCGATGACAGATCGAAGTTTTTCATAACTCTGCCAGGAGGGGTTCTGCCCATTGTTGTTGGCACGTGCACGCAACATGAAATTAACAATTTCGTTACGGAAGTCTTTAGGGTTGCTGATGCCTGCTGGCTTTTCGATTTTCTCTAACTCTTCGTTGATAGCGGCCCGGTCAAATATCTCACCGGTTTCCGGGTCTCGATATTCCTGGTCCTGTATCCAAAAATCGGCGTAGGTAACATAACGATCAAATATATTCTGGCCATACTCTGAATAGGATTCTAGGTAGGCGGTCTGGATTTCCTTGCCAATAAACTCAACGTAATTGGGAGCAAGAAACTCCTTAATAAAACGCAAATAACTGTCAGCCGCTTCCTGTGGAAATTGCTCCTGTTCAATCTGCTTCTCTAATACATAAAGTAGATGTACAGGGTTTGCCGCAACTTCAGAAGTATCAAAGTTAAATACCTTGGATAGTATCTTGAAGGCAAAGCGGGTGGATAAACCATCCATGCCTTCGTTTACCCCGGCATTGTCCTTATATTCCTGAATCGATTTGGCTTTGGGGTCTGTGTCCTTAATGTTCTGGCCGTCATAAACTTTCATCTTCGAAAATATGCTGGAGTTTTCAGGTTCCCTTAACCTGGAAAGAACGGAGAACTCCGCAAGCATAGTCAGCGTATCAGGGGCACAAGGTGCTTGATTTAAGGAGCTATTCTTAAGTAGCTTATCGTATATTTTTATCTCTTCAGTTACCTTGAGGCAATAGGGAACTTTAACGATTGATATACGGTCCAGAAAGGCCTCGTTATTCTTATTGTTTCTAAAAGACTGCCATTCAGACTCGTTTGAGTGGGCAAGGATTACGCCTTCAAACGGAATGGCGCTCATACCCTCTGTCGAATTGTAATTACCTTCCTGGGTTGCAGTAAGTAGTGGGTGCAATACTTTAATGGGGGCTTTAAACATCTCTACAAACTCAAGAATACCTTGGTTAGCAAGACATAGACCGCCGCTGAAACTGTAGGCATCTGGGTCATCTTGCGAGTACTCTTCGAGCATTCGGATATTCACTTTACCGACTAATGAAGAGATATCCTGATTGTTTTCATCTCCGGGCTCGGTCTTAGCGACGGCTATCTGATCCAGAATTGAAGGCCAGATTTTTACTACCCTAAATTTGCTGATATCGCCGCCGAATTCGTGGAGCCGCTTAACCGCCCATGGAGACATAATGCTTCCCAAATAGCGATTTGCGATACCGTACTCTTTTTCGAGGATATCTGCATCTTCATCTGGGTCGAATAAGGATAGGGGGCTTTCATTTACGGGTGAGCCCTTGATGGCATAGAAGGGGGCTTTCTGCATCAGAGCTTTTAACTTTTCTGCTAATGATGACTTACCGCCCCCCACAGGACCTAATAGATAAAGTATTTGTTTCTTCTCTTCCAAACCCTGGGCTGCATGCTTGAAAAAAGAGACAATTTGCTCGACACATTCCTCCATGCCATAGAAATCTTTAAACTCGGGGTAATGCTTAATGACTTTGTTGGAGAAAATTCGGCTGAGACGAGGATCTTTGGAGGTATCGATGAGCTCAGGTTCACCAATCGCAATAAGCATGCGCTCGGCAGCGGTTGCGTAAGCGCTCGGATCGTTCTTACAGATTTCCAGGTATTCTTCCAGACTAAACTCTTCCTGCTGAGTCAGTTCGTATCTAGACTGGTAATGACTAAAAATACTCATAAGGCCCCCTAAAGGAAATATTTACCGCTCGAGCGGTATTACTTTACATATGTTCAGTATCCTGCTGCGTGTCTCTACATTACGATTAGTGAGTGCTAGGGAGATAACAAAACTGATCGCCGAAGTCATAGTCACAAGGTCGCAATATTTTTTAACTGGTTAATATTTGTTCTATGAGTCTAGACCAAATGGCTAAAGTTTTCTTTACTTGGAAGAAAATTTAAATGAATTGTCACAAAACATGACAATATAGAACTTAAGAAAGGGAGCAGCTAGCCGGTCAGGATAAACGATATATTTTTATGCCTGACCACCAGCAGAAGGGCTTAACGAAAATAAGATGAAAGCAGTTTAAAAGCGAATTTTTTCCTCGTCACTTAGGCCAAGATTGTCCCAAACTTTTAAGTTTGGTTCGGCTTGATTAAGTGTATAAAAATGTAGACCCGGAGCGCCAGCTTTTAACAACTGCTCACACATTTGACTTACCACTTCTTCACCAAACTTCTGAATGCTAACAGTATCATCGCCATAAGCTTCGAGCTGTTTTTTGATCCAGCGTGGAATTTCAGCACCGCACATGTCGCTAAAGCGAACCAAGCTGCTGTAGTTCGTGATAGGCATGATCCCAGGAACAATAGGAATATTGATGCCCATTTTTTCGCAGCGGTCTATAAAGTAGAAGTAGGAGTCTGCATTATAGAAATACTGTGTGATGGCACTGTTTGCCCCAGCGTCAACTTTCTTCTTAAAGTTAAGAAGGTCAGCTTCTGCAGAGGGTGCTTGTGGGTGAAACTCGGGGTAGGCCGCGACTTCAATGTTGAAGTGATCTCCGCTGTGCTTGCGGATAAACTCAACCAGCTCATTCGCATACTTTAACTCGCCGGCTGAACCCATTCCAGACGGTAGATCACCGCGCAAGGCAACGATTCTATTTACACCGTGCTCAATGTAATGATCAAGCAAAGAGGCGATGTTTTCAGTTGTAGAGCCAACGCATGAAAGGTGTGGGGCGGTTGATATGCCTTGGTCCTGTAGCTTTAACACTGTATCGATGGTGCGCTCTTGAGTAGAGCCCCCGGCACCATAGGTAACAGAAAAGAAATCGGGTTTGCGTCGAGCTAATTCATCTCTAACGACCTGCAACTTTTCCATACCAGCTTCAGTCTTTGGAGGAAAAAACTCAAAACTGAAGCGATGTTTAAATTGCTTTTGGCTGTGCATGATAATGTCTCTATTAAATTTGGATAGATGGAGGCGTGTATTGCGCTACGCCTCCACAGAGTATTAGTATTTGTATGATTCTGGCTTATATGGCCCATCAACATCCACGTTGATGTAGTCAGCTTGGTTCGTGGTCAATTGCGTGATGACACCACCAAAACCTTCAACCATGTCTTTAGCAACTTCTTCATCAAGTTTCTTTGGAAGTACTTTAACGTAGATGCTTTCCTTCTTCTCTGCTTCCATCAAGTTAGCGAATTTACGTTCATAAAGATAGATTTGGGCCAGTACCTGATTAGCGAATGAGCCATCCATAATTCGGCTAGGGTGACCCGTGGCATTACCCAGGTTAACCAAGCGACCTTCAGAAAGAAGAATCAAGTGATCATCAGCTCCCTTGTCACGATAAACCTTGTGAACCTGTGGCTTAATCTCGTCCCATTCCCAATTTTCACGCATATAAGCCGTGTCAATTTCATTATCGAAGTGGCCGATGTTACAAACAATAGCGCCATTCTTAAGTGTCTTAAGCATACTTGCATCACAGACATTGACGTTACCTGTCGTGGTAACAATCAGGTCGGTTGTTTCCATTAGTAGCTTGTTAATACCTTCTACAGAACCCGTGTTCACACCATCTAAATATGGTGAAACAACTTCAAAGCCATCCATGCAGGCTTGCATTGCACAGATTGGGTCGACTTCAGTAACTTTTACGATCATACCTTCCTGGCGCAATGAGGCAGCAGAGCCTTTGCCTACGTCGCCGTAGCCAATTACTAGTGCTTTTTTACCAGAGAGTAAGTGATCTGTACCACGTTTAATGGCATCATTTAATGAGTGGCGGCAGCCGTACTTATTATCGTTTTTGGATTTAGTTACAGCATCGTTAACGTTAATCGCTGGAACTTTTAGCTCACCTTTCGTCATCATTTCTAACAATCGGTGTACGCCTGTTGTTGTTTCTTCAGAAATACCGTGAATATCATTAAGCAGTGCAGGGTACTTGTTATGCACCATCTCAGTCAGGTCACCACCATCGTCAAGAATCATATTGGCATCCCAAACTTTGCTACCATCTTTTTCAGATAGTATGGTTTGCTCGATGCACCAAAGGAACTCTTCTTCTGTTTCACCTTTCCAGGCAAATACTGGAATACCCGCTGCTGCAATTGCCGCTGCTGCATGATCCTGAGTAGAGAAAATGTTACATGATGACCAGCGAACGTCAGCACCAAGGTCGACCAAAGTTTCGATTAGAACTGCTGTCTGGATTGTCATGTGGATACAACCCATGATTTTTGCACCAGCCAATGGTTGTGCTTCTTTATATTTTCTACGTAAAGCCATCAGTGCAGGCATTTCGCCTTCAGCGATTTGAATTTCTTTACGGCCCCAATCGGCTAGATTGATGTCGGCAACTTTATAATCTGTGAAGCTCATAATTATGTCCTGTCTTGTGGGCCGGATTGCTTTCCGGCCAACGTAATATTGAGTGCAGGCTGAAGTAGGTTCAGTCTGTCGTATTAGTAAAAATTACTGTCTTTAAACCTTTGCAGCTGCTTTCAAGGCATCGATCTTGTCAGTTTTTTCCCAGGTGAAAGCGGTGAAGGTCTTAGTTTTCTCTTCGCCGTTTTCCTTGTAACTATAGGTATGCTCAAAAGGTTCGCGTCCGAAATGTCCATAGGCAGCAGTAATTTGGTACATCGGATAAAGCAATTCTAGTTGATTCTGGATTGCATAAGGTCGAAGATCGAAAACTTCACGGATTATTTTCGCGAGCTCGATATCTGAAACTTTACCAGTTCCAAAAGTATTAACAGAAATAGAAGTTGGTTCAGCAACGCCGATAGCATAAGAAACCTGGATTTCACAACGATCAGCTAAACCCGCAGCAACGACGTTCTTGGCAACATAGCGGCCCATGTAAGCAGCAGAGCGGTCAACTTTTGAAGGGTCTTTTCCAGAGAATGCGCCGCCACCATGTCGTGCCATACCGCCGTAGGTATCAACGATAATCTTACGGCCTGTTAAGCCAGCATCACCGACTGGCCCACCAATTACAAAGTTGCCGGTTGGGTTGATGTGATACAAAGTATTGTCACTTAGCCACTCAGCAGGTAGAACAGGTTTGATAATGTTTTCTAATACTGCTTCACGCAAGTCTTCTAAAGAGATGCTAGGGTCGTGTTGCGTGGACAAAACCACAGCATCCACTTTTGGTGTTTCACCTTCGTAGTTGATGGTCACCTGAGACTTAGCATCTGGACGCAACCAGGGTAGTGTACCGTTCTGGCGAAGCTCAGATTGACGTTGTACCAATAGGTGTGCGTAATAAACGGGAGCGGGCATTAAGCTTGGTGTTTCATTTGTTGCGTAGCCGAACATTAGGCCTTGATCACCAGCACCCTGGTCTTCAGGTTTAGAGCGGTCAACTCCCATGTTGATATCGACTGACTGTTTACCTATGCCATTAAGTACCGCACACGTAGCGCCATCAAAGCCAACATCAGAGCTGTTATAGCCGATGCCAGTAATCACGTCTCGAACAATGTCTTCTAGGTCTACATAGCAGGAAGTAGTCACTTCTCCGGCAACAACGGCCATGCCGGTTTTAACTAGCGTTTCGACGGCAACACGGGCAAGTGGGTCGCGGGCAATGATAGCATCGAGTACTGCATCAGAGATCTGATCTGCAACCTTATCCGGGTGGCCTTCTGATACAGATTCAGAAGTAAATATACTGTATTCGCTCATAGTCGTTTCCTGCACAAATTAGTTAATACTGCTATTGATAGGTTTTATGAATTTTCGTAATTGAATTTGAAAGCCATTACGGAGGCCGATAAATGCATTTTTTTCTTCAATAAAGCCAGCACGTTCTGCCCAGCTAAGTAATTCTTGGGCTTCAAAGCCAAGCCAAAGGTCTCCACAGCTTTCACGAGCCCATTCCTGATTGTGGTGGGCTAAATCACAAATAACCAATGAACTGCCAGGCTTTAAAATTGCATAGACATCAATAAATATTTGAGCAGGGGCGGGAACATGATGTAAAACCATATTCATGACAGCTGCGTCTACTTGCGGCCTTTCGTTTTTGTTGCACAAGTTTTTATAGCTATGGGTATCGCCTAATTCAAAGGTAATGTTGTTCAAACCTTCACTTAGCGCAAAAGCACGCGCTTTATTTAGCATATCTTGAGAGTTATCGATGGCAATAACGGATTTATATGTCTCGCTAAGCGGGCGTAGAAAATGACCTTCTCCTGGCCCAAATTCAATAATGGTTTGTTCTGCTAGATTGGCGCGCTGCTCTTGCAGAAGAAGCTCAAAGCTTGCTTGCGCATATAAGCTATGTTTCGCAATAAGCTCTTGTTGTTCATGAAAGCGGTCTGCATTGCGCGAAAAAAATGCTTGCGATTGAACTGCACGTTGTTCCTGAATACATTTGATTTTGTCTTGTAGGCTTTGATCAAGCGGGCACTGGTCAACTAAGGAAAATAATTGTTCAGTAGTAGACTTTACTCGCTGTGAATCGAATGAGACTGGACGACGATAAAAGACGGCATTACCTTCGCGCTGTGCTTCTACAAGACTTGATTGGCTGAGTACCTTTAAATGGTGACTCATGCCAGACTGTTTGGTGTTAAAAAGTTGAGTCAGCTCGAGTACGCCAAAGGTCTCAAACTGCAGTACCTGAAGGATCTGAAGGCGAAGAGGGTCACCGCAAGCTTTGAGAGCCTGGCTAAGGAGGTGGATGTCGCCGCAATTAATCGGTTCTACTTTCGAGGTGCTTATCATCATAGTTTTGAAGTATATCAATATATATTGATATAGCAAACACAATATCAATATATATTGATATTGTGTTTGGTCTAAGTGAGCTGAGGGGTTTTCAATCCAGATACTCGATTTACAGAGTGTTGTTAAAAGTGCCGAGGTGGCTGCCTAGAACAATAGGTCATCAATTTCTTGCTCTTCGTTTACTGGTTCTGCTTCAAGAATTAGCTCTCCAGCAGGTAGGTCTAAAGTAAACTTAGCGCCCTCGCCGGGAGTTGATTCAACCTCAATGCTACCTCCGATCTGTTGCGAGAGCAGGTTGACGTAATATAAGCCCAGGCCGACACCATAATGTTCTCGATTGTGTTCGTTATTTAATTGCCCGACTTCGGTAAAGACCCGCTTATGGTCTCGCGGGTCTATTCCGATGCCTGTATCTGATACTTCAAAGATAATGCGTTGTCCGCTAGTGGGGTTGAAGTCAGTGTTAAGGCGAATGTTGACGCTACCGCTTTGAGTGAATTTGATGGCATTATCAACAAGGTGCTGCAGCATTGAATAAATTTTCTTTTCATCGCTTAGCATTGTTAGGCCATCAGGGTAATCAATTGAGAAGTCCAAGCCTTTTTCAAGCGCTGCTTGCCTGAAGTTGGTTTCGAGCTTTAAGGCGAGAGAGCTGATATCGAAGTTTTTTGATATCATTCCCTGAGCGCCCAGAGAGGCGCTGGAGATATCGATCAGGGTTGTAATAATTGCGTTGATCTGGTTAGTGCTTTCAAATATTCGGCTAAGGGCATCGATACCAGATTTACCCAAAGGAGTCTCTTCGTCTTTTTTCTTCAGGGCTTTTGAAAAGCCAAGTATTCCATTGAGAGGGGTTCTGAGTTCATGGCTCAAGGTTGTTAAAAAACGGCGTCGAGACTCTTCTGCTTTGCCCAGATTTTCTTCCGTTGCGATTGATTGGGCAAAGCGATTAGCGGTATCGCATAGCATTTTGTAGTGCTTGATTTTACTTAGTAATTCTTTATGGCTAACAGGAGGGTGTATAATTTCGTTGCCGCCTGCTCGATAGTATTTTTCCTTGTCTTCGATGCTGGCCTTGTCAGAGATCAATATTGTAGTGAACGCAGAATCCTTTGCTTGCAGCTTGAAAGAGATGACTAGCTGGATGCAACGAACCATATCATTGGGTTGGTCAAGTATTAAAAACGTTGTAGGAACTTTCAGGAATCTGCTTTTCAGCTCATCTTCATTACTAATTTGCTCGACCTGGTAGCCGCTCGAGATTAGAGCGTCAACGAGAGCTGCGTTATTGTGCTTTCTTTCGCCGTACCAAATGATAGAGGTGAACGTATTGAATGACTTGGGTAAGTTCATGCACTGGACTCTGTTATGTGTTCTTTGCTAGTACTTCATACAGACCTTCCAGTACCAGGCCTAACTCATTCTCGAGGTTCTTAGCGCTATCTTTCATACCTTCAAGTTTGTCACTTGCTTGATAGGCTAGTGCCATTAGTTGTTCTTCCTGATCTTCGTCCAGGCCTAAGGAAAATAGTTTGGCTTCCAGTTCAGTAATCATATCAAGCATAACTTGTCGAACAGTGACATCATGTTCAGCAAGTTTATTGGTTAGCTGTTTGACCTGTTTTTCGGTCATACCTATAGCGCGGCCTAGTACATCTTTACGCTGGTCGGTCATTGATATTTGAGATTGAAGTGTGAGCAGTCGGCCATCGCAGATGCTTGATAAAACTGCGAGGTGATCTTTGAAACGACCGTAGCGGCTTTCATCGTCAACTGGCATATCATTTATAAGTACACCCATGGAGTCGCTGCAAACCATCGTTCAGACGCCAATGCTGATAATTCGCTCTTTAGAGTTTCTGAATTTGCTTAGTACGCGAGCTTCCATAGAGTCTTGCGAGCAATTAATAAAAACACTAGGGGTGCCATAGATGACAGCGGATGCGCTCAAGCCGAAGCCTGATGCAACTTCACATAGTTTTTGTCCAATGCCTTCCAGTGTTGTGATTTCCTGAGAGGTTTTCACGAATTCGATTATTTGGCCAAGCTCGCTACTTGATGTCATGGCTTCCATGGCAACTTTCATGGCGTTGCTGGCATCTTCCTTCGCTTTGTTTGTTTCGGCTTGGTGATCTATAAAGTAATTGACTCGTTCAAGCACTCGCTCCGGGTCAATTGGTTTGGTGATGTATTCGTTGCCGCCTGCTTCAAAGCCCGCAAGATGTTCTTCGACATTATCCATGGCAGAGACGAAAACAATGGGAACAACGCTGCTTTCTTTGTGCTTTCTAAGCTCGGTACAAACTTCGTAGCCAGTCATTCCGGGCATGTTTACGTCTAGCAAAATGATATCAGGTACTTCCTGGCTTACCTGATCCAGGCATTCTTGGCCGGAGCTGCATTCCACGATGTTAAAGTCATCTTCGAGAATCATTTTTAAAAGCACACGGTTTGACTCGACATCATCGACAACCATGATCGTTTTATCTGACATGCACTTTTTCCTGCTAAAAGTAATTTTACCTTTACTGAAGGTAGCACAAATCTCAGTGTTTGCAGATACTAAGTGAACTAAGTTTGCAAAGTGAAAAATGGGCTATAATGTGAATTAGAACTTGCTTGAACCGGCCACCTTTCTTGAAGGTAGGGTAACGGTTGGGTCTAAATTATTAGTATCACTAAGGAACATACATTGAATATTATTCAGCAAGGCTTCAATGCTTGTCTGCCTTCGATGGTTGAGAGTGACCGCGACTTTATTCATTTCAAGATCATGGCTTTTATGTGTTGTTTGATCTTTGTGATCGGCTTATACAGTCTAATTAAGTGGTCTTCTGTTGGTTACGACGCACTTGCCGCCTGGGCATGGTTGCTGGTCATTGGTGAGCCTCTATTGCTAATTGCGAACAAGATGGATCGCTTTCCTAGAATGCTGATAGCAAATACACAGGTATTCCTGGCATCTACGTATTGTGCTTGCCTGGTTTATTATCTTGGCGGTCTGCAGTCAGCTCATTTTTACTGGCCTGTTGTATTGATCGGTTTAGCGTTTACGGTGTGTGACCGAAAGTGGGGTGCCTTTTGGAGTGCGGTAATGTTTGCCGAAGTAGTTGTGTTTATCGTGTTGGAGCGCGGTGGGTACGAGCTTCCTGTGTTTGAGTTGAGTGATAAGCAAGATAAAATTAATACTTACTCTGGTTTTTTATTGCCAGTTCTGGCCCAGGCTTTTAGTCTTGCGTATATGTTTAAGCTTAGAAATGAGGCGCTTGAGTTTGCTGCCGAGTCAACCAAAGAGTCATGCTATCAAGCGGAGAAGGCTAAAGCATTAACTGACCAGTTACAGACCATTTTAGAGCAAGCGAGCCATTCGGCTAAAGCTTTGCTTGATACTTCTTCTCGTTTATCTTCTACGACAAAGATTATGAATGATGATAGTCAATCTATTAGCGAGAGGGTTGATATCCAATTAGAGTCCTCGCATGAAATGAATAATACGCTTCAAGATATGGCTAACTCGGTTAAACAGACCGCTACAGCAATGGAGGTGGTTCGCCTTAAGTCTGAGCAAGTGCAGAAAAATACGATTTCTAGTAGTGAGTCGATGCGAGAGACTATCGACTGCATGGAAAAAATAAAGGACGGTAATAATGATATTCTGGAATTTATGGGCGTGATTACCGCTATCGCAGAGCAAACAAACTTGCTGGCGCTAAATGCTGCAATCGAAGCCGCTCGCGCTGGTGATCAGGGGCGTGGATTTGCGGTTGTGGCGGATGAGGTCAGGACGCTCTCGCACAAAAGTAACGAGTCGGCAGAAAAAATACGCCTGCTTCTGGCTGTTGCGGAAGAGAGTATCGACCAGGGCTGTATGGTTGTGAACGAAACGGGTAATCGCCTGGAGGCCGTCACCTCCGAAGTCGAAGATATTGCCCGAGAGATAAATGTTTCAGCCGATGCGATGGGTATGCAAAGTCAAGGTATTGAGGGTGTTGTGAGCAATAGTCAGTATCTAGATGAGGCTTGCCAGGAAAACGCAGACTTTTCTGCAAAGCTGGCGTCAAACGCCCAGTCGTTGCTTGATATAGCTGAACACCTGGGGTCACTGTCTTATACAATGAGTGATACTGTTAGTCAGGCATCAAATATGAAGCGTAGCTAAGTCTCTTCTTGATTGTTTGGTTTGGTTTGCTGCGCTAATGCCCAGTCGATATGTTCTGCGACCAAGGGGGAGGCAGTTTCTCTACTTCGTTTTAAGGCTGCAACGATAACTAATGACTGTGGCGCATTTCCAAGTGCGACGGCTATATTTCTTAACCAGGATTCGTAGCCCGCTCTGCGAATGGGTGATCCTGCGGTATTCGTTAGGAAGGTTTCTTCATTCCAAGAGAATAACTCTAGCAGAGTGATATCATCTAGCTTGTTTCGGGGGCTAAAGTCTGTCTCTTGGCTGGGTTTTCTGAACTTGTTCCAAGGGCAGACGAGTTGGCAATCATCGCAACCAAAGATTCTGTTCCCCATAGGCTTTCTTAGCTCTAGCGGAATCCTACCTTTTAACTCAATTGTTAGATAAGAAATGCAGCGCTTAGCATCTAGTAAGTACGGTCCTTCAAATGCTTTTGTCGGGCAGGCAGTGAGGCAGGCCTTACAGCTACCACAGTGTTCCTCTATGTATGGTTTACTTATTGGAAGAGGGAGGTCGGTATATATTTCCCCCAGAAAAAACCAGGAACCCGCTTCACGACTGATAAGCATAGTATTTTTACCGAACCAGCCTAAACCCGCTTTCTGGGCAAAGGCTCGTTCAAGTACAGGTGCGCTGTCGACAAAAGCTCTAAAGCTGTAGCTTTCCGCTTTTTGTTTTATATGTTCGATCAGCTTTTTTAGCCTCGAGCGGATTAGCTTATGATAGTCACGCCCCAAGGAATAGCGGGATATATAGGCTTTTTCTTTTTCGTTCAAAAGGCCTAGAGGAGAGTTTGGGTCGCTTAGATAATTCATGCGCAAGGAAATAACCCTAAGCGTGCCGGGAACTAATTCATCAGCCTGCCAGCGTTTGCTTCCATGCTTTTCCATATAATCCAGGTCTGCATGAAAACCTCTATCGAGCCAGTCTTTGTATCGTTCTATATGAATGTCTAGGTCATTAGTTGTGATGCCAAATTGCTGAAACCCAAGTTCTAGCGCTTTTTTTTGGATTGACTGCTCAAGTTCTAGCAGCTCGTTGTGAGTAAGATTGGGCTTAGTGTTTTGCATCGAATCTATTCTAGCGGCATCTTTGTGTAAGTCTGACGATGTTTTGCTATACTTAACAGTTAACTAGGAATGTTTGTTCAGCAAATACATTAATAAGCAATGTGTTACGACGCTATTATGGCATAAACGTGCAGCAGAACCTGCTTTTTGTGTCTGCAAAGAGCGCTTGTTTTAATATTTGTTTATGGATTATAGGGCAAGAGAGTGAATCGATATAGGGTGCGAGTATGACAAAAGCGGCTATTGGGCTTGTATTGGTTGACGAGTCAGCGACAGTAGCATTAGGACGCTTGTTATTCAGTGTCATCGATGAGCATTGTTTTCATCAAGGTGTGGTGAGTATCTTTTTGCACGGTGACCTCGGAATGGGTAAGACAACCTTAACTAGGGGGATTCTCGAAGGTGCAGGGCACTTTGGTAAGGTGAAGAGTCCGACTTATACGATTGTTGAACCCTATGAATTACAGAATGTGCAAGTTAATCATTTTGACTTGTATCGTTTGGGCGACCCCGAAGAGCTAGAATTTATGGGGGTGCGTGATTATTTTGAAGTGCCTCATGACGGTCAGGAAAAGCAGTTGTGTGTTATTGAGTGGCCTGATAAAGGCCAGGGTTTCTTGCCTGAGGCCGATTTTGAAGTCGATTTGAGCTGCACCGGGCGTGGTCGCCTTTGTAAGATTACTGCAGATGGCGAGATTCTTTCAGTATTGAAAGAGGTTAGTTTAAGGCCGGGCTCGGGTTTGGTAGTGAGTAATGTTTCATGCTGAGTAATTATAATTTGAGTTCATGTGGTTTCAAGCATGTCTTTTGTGATTGAGTAGAGAGCTGAATTTAATGAAAGTTCGTACTAGTAGAGTTAGCTTCCTGGCAAAGGTGCTTGTTCTGTTCGCTGCCTTTACGTTTATGGCTGGCAGTGTAAATGCTGCTCAAGCGAAAGTAACTAATGCGCGTATTTGGGAGTCTCCAGAGTATATTCGTTTAGTTCTGGATTTATCACACCCGGTAAAGCATAAAATCATGATGCTGAAGAATCCCTCGCGTTTGGTTTTGGATATTAATGATGCTGATAAGGCGCTTAAGTTTGATAGTTTGAATCTCAAAGGTACGCCTATTTCCGGAGTGCGCAGTGCACGTAGAAATAAAGATGATCTTAGGGTTGTATTGGACTTAAAAGAAGAGGCTGAAACGAAAAGCTTTTTGCTAAAGCCAAATCAGAAGTACGGAAATCGTCTGGTTGTTGATTTATATACGAAAACAAAAAAGCTAAATGAAGCGCGCAAGAATGTTGTTAAGAAAGTGCCTGCGGGTCAGAAGCGAGACATTATCGTTGTTATAGATCCAGGGCATGGTGGGGAAGACCCGGGTGCCATCGGCCCGAATCGTATAAAAGAAAAAGATGTCGTGTTGGCAATTGCTAAAGAATTGAGAAAGCAGATTAATGCTCAAAAAGGCTTTAAAGCTTACCTGACCAGAGAGCGGGATTATTATATTGGTTTGCGCAAGCGTACCCGGATTGCCAGAAAGCATAATACTGACTTGTTAGTGTCTATTCATGCTGATGCATTTAAGAAAGCCCAGGCACACGGTGCATCAGTTTTTGCCTTGTCAAACCGTGGCGCGACCAGTGAGACAGCTCGTTGGTTAGCGCAAAAAGAGAATTCTGCCGATTTAATAGGCGGCGTGGGTGGTGTAAGTTTGGAAGACAAGGATGACGTTCTAGCGAGCGTACTCTTGGACCTTTCTTCCACGGCAAGTTTAAAAGCGAGTTTAGGCGTAGGTAGTAAGGTATTAAGCTCCATGGGCAATGTTGCTCGTTTGCATAAGCGTTCGGTTCAGCAGGCAGGTTTTGTGGTGTTGAAGTCACCAGATATTCCATCAATATTGGTTGAGACAGGATTTATTTCAAATCCGGCAGAGTCCAAGAGATTAAAGTCGTCAAAGTATCAGCGGAAAATGGCCAAGGCGATAAAGGGCGGAATTCTCGCTTACTTTAATGACGCGCCACCTCCGGGAACGCTATTGGCATGGAATAAGGGTGGCAATAGTGTAGTGAACCAAAGTGTTGCTCAAAGCACTAAATCAAAAGCCACGAATTTCAAGAAGTATGTTGTTCGAAAAGGTGATACCCTTTCCCATATTGCGATGCGCAATGATGTATCGCTTACAGAGCTTCGTCGTTTGAATCGGCTTCGCTCTGATAATGTATGGGTTGGTCAACGCTTGTCGCTACCTTCCTCGTAAGCTTCCGTTTTTGATTAGATTTTCAGATTTCTTCTATGAGTAAAATTCATAAGCTATCCGCGCGCCTAGCAAACCAGATAGCTGCAGGTGAAGTGGTGGAGCGTCCTGCTTCTGTTGTAAAAGAATTATTAGAAAACGCCTTGGATGCGGGTGGACGCAAAATATTGGTCCAGGTTGAGCAAGGCGGTGTTAAGCGAATTTTAGTTCGTGATGACGGTGAAGGCATGGGCAAAGATGATTTACCTCTATCCTTAAGTCGTCACGCTACCAGTAAAATTGAATCCCTGGATGATCTGGAAACCGTCGCGACCTTAGGGTTTAGGGGGGAAGCCTTAGCAAGTATTAGTTCGGTTTCCCGTTTAGCACTTAGTTCAAAAACAGACAATGCAGAGCAGGGCTGGCAAGCTGTTACTGAGGGGCGAGACATGGAGGCCCGCTTAAGTCCTGTTGCTCATAATCGAGGGACAAGTGTTGATGTTAGGGACTTGTTTTTCAATACACCTGCTCGAAGAAAATTTTTGAGAACAGAAAAGACTGAATTTAATCATTTAGAAGAAGTCCTAAAACGCCAAGCGCTGAGCCGCTTTGAAGTTAGTTTTGAGTTGGTTCACAATCAGAAGGTTGTGCATAGTTTACGCCCAGCGCCGACGATCAAGGAAAAACAGCTGCGTATCGCTGCCTTATGTGGCAAGCCCTTTATGGAAAATGCCGTTGATATTGATGTAGAGGCAACGGGGCTTAAGTTATGGGGCTGGGTAGCTAAACCAACCTTCTCAAGAAGTCAGGCTGACTTGCAGTACTTTTACGTTAATGGTCGTGTTATCAGGGATCGTTTGGTGAGTCATGCTGTAAAGCAGGCTTATCGTGATGTCTTATATCATGGGCGTCACCCTGCCTTTGTTTTGTATCTAGAGCTTGATCCTGCGCTGGTTGATGTCAATGTTCATCCGACCAAGCATGAGGTTCGTTTTAGGGATGGGCGCTTAGTTCACGATTTTATATTCAGAAGTCTTCATAAGGCGCTTGCGGATATTCGACCAGAAGAATTGGCCGCTCCTGAAGATGGTTCGGCACCGAATCGCGACTTGTCAAATATTCAGGCAAGTACTTCGCTTCAAGCTCAGGCTAGTGCTTTTACGCCGAGTTATGGTTCTCAGTCAGCAATGTCTTTGGGAGTCCAGGGAGTTAGTAGTGCGGTGACTGGCGCTGGCCAAGGTGTGGGAAGTGCTTCGCCATCAATGTTGCAAACATCTGGCCAGGGTGTTTCGGAGGTTCTATCTCAATATAAAGCCCTTCACCCTGATCAGAACCTTGGTCAGCAGCAAGAAGCTGTTGATGGGCGTGAACACCCATTAGGTTTTGCTATTGCTCAGCTTCATGGGATTTATATTCTCGCTCAGAATAGTAGTGGTTTGATTGTTGTAGATATGCACGCAGCTCATGAGCGGATTACTTATGAGCGAATGAAAAATGATTTTTATAGTGATGGAATCAAGGCTCAGCCCCTGCTTGTGCCGATGAATATCTCTCTAAGTCAACGAGAGGCTTCTGTTGCTGAAGAATGTGCCGGGGACTTACAGAAATTTGGTTTGGGCCTAGAACGGTCTGGTCCGGAAAGTATCGTTATTCGTCAGGTGCCAGTGATACTTCAGCAGGTGAATGTTGATCAGCTAGTAAGAGACTTGTTGAGTGATATGATTACGCACGGATACTCCGACCAGCTAGAGGCAAAAGCGAATGAGTTGATGTCGACTATGGCTTGTCATGGTTCGGTAAGGGCCAATCGATCGTTGACGATACCGGAGATGAACGCTTTGCTGAGAGATATGGAAGAAACTGAGCGCAGTGGTCAGTGTAACCATGGCCGCCCAACCTGGACCGCACTGTCTATGGGTGAGCTGGATAAGTTATTTCTGCGGGGGCGTTAAGATGTTGCGAATACCTTCTTTAAGGCTTTATCAATGAGCTTGCCTAGTGCAATTTGTCTAATGGGGCCGACAGCGGCGGGTAAGACAGACCTGGCAGTCTCTCTTCATGAAACCTTAGCTTGCGACATTATCAGTGTGGACTCTGCCTTGATATATCGAGGCATGGATATCGGTACGGCAAAACCCGAAAAAGAATTGTTGGCGCGCGCTCCACACCGACTGATTGATATTATTGCTGCTAAAGACAGTTATTCGGTAGCTCGGTTTTATGATGATGCGCTAAGAGAGATGCAGGAAATAACAAGTCGTGGACGCACACCTTTATTGGTGGGCGGTACGATGATGTACTACAAAGTTTTGCAGAATGGTATCGCATCCTTGCCTTGTGCTGATGACAAGGTTCGCGCAGCGATATCTCTTGATGCTGAAAAGCATGGCTGGCCTTATGTTCATGAGCAGCTGGCGCTAGTCGATCCCGAATCTGCCGCGCGCCTAAAACCAACTGATTCCCAGCGTCTTCAAAGAGCTTTGGAGGTTTTTCGGGTAACAGGAAAGACGCTGACTCAGTTTTGGCAGGATCAGCAAAGTCAATCAGAGAGTGGCGCAATTCCGCCAGCCCCCTATGAATTCATTAACCTCTCAATTGCACCGAGTGATCGTTCCGAGCTGCATCAACGTATTGCTCTACGCTTTGATATTATGTTGAAGAGTGGTTTTATCGAAGAGGTTGAAGGGTTTTACCACTCTGGAGAGGTGACAGCAGATATGCCTTCAATGCGTTGTGTTGGCTATAGGCAGGTTTGGGATTACCTAGATGGCAAGTTAACGAAAGATGAAATGCGAGAAAGGGGGGTTATTGCAACTCGACAACTCGCTAAAAGGCAGCTAACTTGGTTGAGGTCTTGGCCAAATTTGCACCAATTAGAGACGAATGATGTAAAAGTGCTGGCTAAAGCGCGAGAAATAATTGAAAATGCTAAATATTAAGACGCATCTCACATAAAAAATGAAAAAAATGCGTTAAATGGAATAAAATAGATTTATTAAAAAAATACTAGGAGATAATAAAATGTCTAAGGGTCACTCTCTTCAAGATCCATATTTGAATGCACTTCGTAAAGAGCGAATTCCTGTTTCAATATTTCTTGTTAACGGCATTAAGCTACAAGGCCAGATTGAGTCATTTGACCAGTTTGTCATTTTACTTAAAAACACTGTTAGCCAAATGGTGTATAAGCACGCTATTTCAACGGTTGTACCTGCACGTAATGTTCGCGTTGCAACACCTGAAGAACAAGAGTCATAGTCTATCTTGACTCTATCCCCACTATCAGACTTTTATCGTCGCTTAGCTTTTTTGCCCGCCGGAGTAGTAATTAAACGTGTTTGACCGTCCCGACTCCGGTGAGCTGGCTATACTGGTTCATATTGATTTTAACTCTGAAAAAGAACGTGAAGACCCTGATGAATTCAAGGAGTTAGTGTCTTCTGCTGGGGTTGAAACGCTAGCAGTCATTACTGGCTCTAGAGATAAGCCGGATGCCCGGCACTTTGTTGGTAAGGGTAAGCTGGAAGAAATACAGTTCGAGTTAGAGCATGGTGAGGCAGATGTTGTGCTGTTTAATCATGCTTTGTCACCAAGTCAGCAGCGAAATCTTGAAGCGGCCCTGGAGTGTAGAATTATCGACCGTACAGGTATCATTTTGGATATCTTTGCTCAGCGGGCGAGAACTCACGAAGGTAAGCTGCAGGTCGAACTTGCTCAGTTAGAATATATGTCGACGAGATTGATTCGCGGCTGGACCCACTTGGAGCGTCAAAAGGGTGGTATCGGTTTACGAGGGCCGGGTGAGACTCAGTTAGAAAGTGATAGACGTTTACTTCGCGGTCGTATCAAGACTATTACCTCACGTCTGGAGAAAGTTCGTAAACAGCGTGACCAAGGTCGTAGAGCACGCACCCGTGCAGAAATACCAACAGTATCCTTGGTTGGTTATACCAATGCTGGTAAATCTACTTTATTCAATCGAGTCACTGAAGCGGATGTTTATGCTGCCGACCAGCTGTTTGCAACCTTGGACCCGACTTTAAGAAAGTTGAACCTGCCGGATATCGGCAACGCTATTTTGGTTGATACCGTTGGTTTTATTAGACATCTCCCGCATAAATTGGTAGATGCCTTCCGGGCAACGCTTGAAGAAACCTGCAACGCTACGCTTCTTTTGCATGTCATTGATTGTCATGATGAAGGTCGCATGGATAATATTGAGCAGGTGGAGCATGTTCTTAAGGAGATTGGTGCGGATAAGGTTCCGACTTTAAAGGTTTATAATAAGCTAGATCTATTAGACGGTCGTGAGCCGAGAATAGATAGAGATGAAGACGGTGTGCCGCAGCGAGTATGGG
>NZ_LWEY01001301.1:0-636 GCF_001634935.1 Oleiphilus sp. HI0043
AGTCATTCAAGGGACTAAAGAATAAGCTGTCACTAGATGATAAACAGCGTTGGACTTTTTATAGAGCAAACTGCTTTATAGAGCTCGGTAGCCCACAGAGAGCAGCGAAAGCACTAAGGGATTTGGTCGGAGGAGTCTGGGCTGCTTATGCTTATTACAATCTTGCTATAGCTTATGCTGAAGCGAGCCATGACAAAACTAAAGCGCTCGGCACGCTTTGGATAGCGAGTTCACTGAATAAAGGTAAAAGCGAAGAAGAGTTGGCTTTGGCTGACCGAATTAATCTTGCGTCCGGCTCACTCTATTTGGAGGGGGGAAAGCCAGACCTTGCTTTAGAGTTTTTCAAAAAGGTTCGCCTTGACTCTGACAGTACGGCTGCAGGCTTATACCTGAATGGCTTGGCACATCTGGAGCTTGGTGATTTTCGTGCTGCCACTCAATCCTGGTTTAGTACCAAGACTTACCCTCTTACAAATCAAAGTGTTGCTGAAGCAGCATTGGCCATTCCTTACGCATACGAACGCTCCGGCTATATAAGTCAGGCTCTTGAAGCCTATAAAGAAGCCAGTTCCGGCTTTGAAAACGAATTGAGAACGATTAACAAGCTAGATACGGCGCTTGAAAAACATGGTGCGC
>NZ_LWEY01001302.1:0-1569 GCF_001634935.1 Oleiphilus sp. HI0043
TGCTAAAACAGGCACCAGTGGTGCTGGGCGTGCAGCTAAAGTTGGTATGCTGTTATCGGAATGCGCTGATAGCTTTAAAGCTTACGGTGTTTCCGGGCATCGCCATTTACCCGAGATCCAGCAAATTTTGAGTGAAGCAAACGGATCGCCTGTTAATGTGACCTTTGTTCCTCATCTCGTGCCCATGATTAGAGGGATCGAAGCGACTTGTATATACAACCTAAGCCTGATGCTGAATTAAGTCTGGAGCAGGCTCAAGCTATCTATGAAGAGCGCTATAAGGATGAGCCTTTTGTCGATGTGATGCCGCTAGGCTCTTTGCCAGAAACCCGTTCCGTTAAGGGGTCGAATATGTGCCGAATTGCACTGCACCAGCAACCTGGCAGTAATACAATTATTGTATTGTCGGTTATTGATAACCTGGTAAAAGGCTCTTCTGGCCAGGCGATTCAGAACATGAATCTTATGTTTGGTTTTGATGAGATGATGGGCTTACAGCAAGTGGCATTGATGCCCTAACACCTAGGTGAGATTGTACTAGAATGGTAAAACGGAAAGCTGAAGATCGTCTGATTGTAGTTAAGCACAAGCCAGGTATTAAATTAAAACGGCGGGTGATTTTTGCAATTGGCATTTTGGTCATGGGCGTCCTAAGTTTTCTTTTGGGCGATTACCAAATAAAACAGGCACACGAAAAGGTCGTTCAAGAATTAGCAAAAGTTGCACAAGAGTATGCTGCTTTAAAAGAGGAAGAAGTCGCTTTACGGCAGCAAGTCGCAAACCTTGAAAGCGGTCGGACGATTGATGACCTGGCAAAGCAGGAAATTCAGGAGACGATCAGGGATTACAAGGCTCGCGTGTCGCAGTTAGAAAAGGACTTGTCATTTTATCAAAATATTATGGCGCCTTCAGATAACTCGCGAGGCTTACAAGTACAGAAAGCCGAGATTCAGCTAGGTGCAACGGATAGGCGTTTTGACTACAAAATTGTCTTAGCGCAAGTGGCTGATAACAAGAGCTACGTATCCGGGAATGTTGCGATTAACGTGATAGGTATGCAGGGCGAAGAAGAAACTGTTCTAGCCTTAAGAGATATATCAGAGCAGCAAACGGCTTTGGGTATCAAGTTTAAATTCAAGTATTTTCAGGATATAGCCGGAGATCTGCTGCTACCGAAAGGTTTTGTGCCGACAGGTATCCAAGTGGTTGCTCAGTCGAAGGGAAAGAAAGCGTCTCGTATTGAACAGAGCTTCGATTGGCAGCAGTTAGTTGATCAAAAAATTTAGAGACTTTTGGGAGAATCATTATGTGGGGCAAGAGTAAACAAAAAGGGAAAGGGCGTCATAATAGTCCGAATATTCATTTTGATACTCTGGTATCAAGTAAAACCCAGATAGAGGGTGATCTTCAATTCTCTGGCGGTTTACATATCGATGGTTTAATTCGTGGCACCATCCGCGCTGAAGAAGACAGTGAAGCGATTGTTCGTATTAGCGATATTGGTGAAATAGACGGTGATGTGATTGCACCTCATATCATTGTTAACGGTACAGTCCATGGCGATGTTTA
>NZ_LWEY01001303.1:0-889 GCF_001634935.1 Oleiphilus sp. HI0043
GCTTAGGTGAAGCAGTGCGCGAACATTGTCTTCAATTGAGTCAATATCAAGCTGGTTCTCGATAGCCAGGTCATTTCGTTTCGCTAGCAGCGTTTCTAGTGGGTGAGAGCTAAAGAGCTGGGTGATTGAAGCTATTTCAAAGCCTAGTTCGTTATTATAAGTCTCGAATAGCAGTTCTAATAAGGCTTCATCTTCATCTAGGCCATCAATAAAAACTGTTTGGCCATCCAAGTCCTGGTTTAGTTCTCGAATTACGTCAGGCCCGGAAACACCTTGATCAAAAAGAAATTGAAGATCTACGGTGCTGTCGGTATTGTCCCAAGGGTCCCATTCGTCATCAGGGATAATAAGTACAGACTTGATTTGGCCGTTGGCTAGTGACCAGGTAATTGCAGTTGGAAAACCGCCTTCATCTGGTGTGCTGTATTCAATATCGATAAAAGAAGGGAATTCCATATTAGATAGATAAGACCATGCTTGTTAAAAGCCTGAATTTTCTATTGTTCAGTGTCGTGAGTCAAAAGAAATATTTGAATATACGCTATCTGATTTGATTTTTTGTCTACACTTAGGAGTATTAAATTTAGGAACAGTGAAGTAAGTGTTTTATGAGTGAGTTGCAAAGACAAATTCAGCTAGCCAAATACTATCGCAATCTGCGCTTTTTGGTTGTCGATGATTTCGAAAACTTTCGTCTTTCAATACGCCAAATGATCAGAGCGTTTGGGGTTGAGAGTATCGAGGTAACGGGGAATGGTGAAGACGCCGTTGCTCGTTGTGAGCATGAAGAGTTTGATATTATTTTGTGCGACTATAACCTAGGCCCCGGAAAGAGCGGGCAACAGGTTCTGGAAGAACTTCGTCACAATAAAATTCTTAAGCATACAGG
>NZ_LWEY01001304.1:0-980 GCF_001634935.1 Oleiphilus sp. HI0043
ACACCTGTATGGCCTATTGTCGGGTCTGGTTTGGGCGGCAATTACCCTGTATGTGAATGAGCGTGTTATAGAAAAGAAAGTATAAAAAAACTCCGTTATCCACCGGGCCAAATGTTTTGGCCCGAGGTTAACGGAGTTCACATATGTATGTGTAGAGATGAGAGAGACCAAGTTGATTTCCGGTGAAAGGTAATCGCTCTAAAGTAGAGTGATTGCGCTTCGCTGGGAGCTCAACTTATGCAAATGATAATTGTTATCATTTGCATTGTCAACCACTGAGCTTGATCTTTTTTGTTTATTCTTGAGTAGCGTTACAGGGATTGATATTCTCGCTAGCTTGTTACAAATTCTTGAGTGCATGCTATGGCACTCAAAGTTCTTCTAGGATTAACTTATGAAGTTTGAAGATGCTGCTGAATCCATTCCTAAAGAAATTTACGAAAAGTTCAAACAAGCGATAGAGTTGGGAAAGTGGCCCGATGGCCGGACCCTCTCTCGTGAGCAAAAAGAAATATGCCTTCAGGCGGTCATGCTTTATGAAGTAAAACATGGACTCGATGAAAGCAATCGAACCGGCTATGTTGATACAACGAAAAAGACCTCCCCATGCGGGCCAAAAGACGATAGTGATGATGAGTCGACTATCCGTATATTGCACTAACAAAGAAGACGATTAATGAATCAAGTTGCATCAGGTCATTTAAGTAAAATGACAGTGAGTCAGGGGAACCCGGTAAGTTACACCTTGAACTTTGGTGATACAAAATGCAATCCTGCAGATTATCTTGGCAAGAAATTACGCTTTCGTTCTAACGGCGAGATTCGCTGTTTTCATTGTCAGAAGCGTACCAACAAGAGCTTTAACCAAGGTTACTGTTATCGATGCTTTACCAAGTTGGCCCAGTGTGACCGCTGTATTATGAGCCCTGAGCTTTGTCATTATGCACAAGGTACCTGCCGTGAGCCGGAATGGGGTGAAA
>NZ_LWEY01001305.1:0-1024 GCF_001634935.1 Oleiphilus sp. HI0043
TCACTACGACCGTGTAATCCGATAAGCCAGGCTGATAGGCGCCACCAGCCGTTGCGTTACCATGTACCACTGTGAATTGTGGAATACCTTGCGCTGACAAGCGTGCTTGATTTGCGAAGCCGCGAGCACCTTGCACAAATATGTCGGTTGCGTAGTTCAAGTTAGCGCCGCCGCTTTCTGCCAGTGTCACGATAGGCAGCTTATTCAGTTTGGCGATTTCCTGTAAACGTAGCGTCTTGTCTAGACCAGCAGGAGAAATCGTTCCGCCTTTGATGGCGCTGTTACTGGCGATGATCATGCTGCGAATGCCTGCAACATACCCAATGCCCGCGATAATGCCGCCACCGGCCATGGAACCATCTTTATCATCGTGCATCTTGTAGCCAGCGAGACTGCTCACTTCAAGGAAAGGAGCGCCACGATCCAACAGCATATTGATACGTTCACGCGGTAACAATTTACCGCGCTTTATGAACTTTTCCTTCGCTTGATTTTCTTTTTCTACGACTTTATTTTCAACGTTACGAAACTCGTTAATATAGCCTTGCATGGCTTCGGCATTTGCCTGGAACTCTTCAGACGAAGTTTCGATGCTTGTCTCTAATATACTCATTTAAGTATCCGTATTATTTTGATGCCATTCCCGAAATATTTAATCGGGTAGCATGTTTATTCATGCCCCGCTATCGTTATGGATTCCGGCTTAGACACTGCCGGAATGACGAGAGAGGGGGATTTATTCTTCTTCCTCTTGGAAAATTTTGGGAAGCTCTGCGCGATGGAAGCCATCATAAGACTCAGAGTTATTCGCTCTGGGTAGCGGTGCAACGCGGCCTCCTTGTGAGGCGGCACCATCAATACGAATACAGTCACCACTAATAAAATTTGCCCCTTCACTTAGCAAAAAGCAGATCACGGAGCTTATTTCCGCTTCGGTTCCCATACGTTTCAATGGAATAGCATCTTTTAAACCTAGAATCCAAGGCTTCATGGCTGGAGGATAAGTATCCATGCCGCTGGTGAT
>NZ_LWEY01001306.1:0-1682 GCF_001634935.1 Oleiphilus sp. HI0043
AACAACAGCTGAGCAACAACAAGGTTAGCCATGTGATCTTCAACCTGACCAACCATAAAAATAACGCGCTCTTTTAGTAGACGCGAATAGATATCGAAAGATCGCTCTCCTCGTGCAGTTTGCTCTATAACCATTGGCACGAGACCACTATTAGTAATAATGCCTGAGCCTTGTCCCATATTGTCTTGGAAATTCATACGTATCTTTCTTCCTCTGCTTGGCCTGCTACAAGTATTGATGTGTCGACCTAGGTATCTTTTTTTGATATCTACGACAAGTCATATTGAATATGCAGTCTTTATTTTTCGTCGCTTTAAATTAAAAGCAGCCAGTATTTAACTGGCTGTTTAAAGTGTAGCTGAAAAAAATTAGAGATTCAGATTTTCATCCGAATATTTCTTTTTTTTAAGCTTCTTATTGCTGAGCTGCTGCTGGCTTAACCGCATCTTCGTAGGACATCTTAACTTTTTTGCCCTTCGCTTTTGACTTAACTAACTCAACTACTGCGTCTTCTACAATAACTGCTTCAACCTGCGCGCGGTTTTCCTTTTGGTTATAGAACTCTACAACCTCAGCTGGCGTTTCATAAGTACCGGCAATTTCCTGGATCTTGGCATCAACTGCTTCAGCATCTGGCGTAATTTCGTTTTCCTTAACCACTGCCGCAAACAACAAACCAGTTTTAACACGCTGAGTCGCTTGATCTTTAAATAGCTCAGAAGGCAACTGAGAAACATCTAACTGCTGACCACCACCAAACTGCTGCAAGGCCTCTTGCTTCATTCGGTTAATTTCTTCTTCAACCATAGACGCTGGAACGTCGATATCGTTTGCTTCAGACATGCCTTCAACAACTTGCTGCTTCAGCTTATTGCTTACTGCATTTTCAAGCTCACGTTCCATATTCTTAATTACTTCTGCTCTGAAGTCTTCTTCAGTTTTGCAGTCTACGCCGTATTTACCGAAGAACTCTTCATCCATTTCAGGAAGCACAGTATCTTCAACAACTTTAACGTCTACCTCAAACTTAACATCTTTACCTGCCAACTCTTCGTTCGCATAGTCTTCAGGGAAAGTCAGCTCTAAAGTCACTGACTCACCAGCTTTTGAACCGATCAGACCGTCTTCAAAGCCAGCAATCATTTGACCGGCACCCAAAGTGATCTTCTGGTCTTTACCTGTGCCGCCCTGGAACGCTTCACCATCCATATAACCAACGTAATCAAGCGTCAACAAGTCTTTCTTCTTAGACTTACGCTTTACTGACTTAAGTGTGCCATGCTGACGACGAAGCGTATCAATCATGTTCTTGATATCTTTTTCTTTAATTTCAGCAACTGGCGTTTCTAACTTAAGCCCAGACAAGTCAGCCAATTCGATTTCTGGATACACTTCAAAAATCGCAATAAACTCTAGATCCTTACCTTCTTCAACTGTCTTAGGCTCAAAACGAGGATAACCAACCGGGTTAACTTTCTCTTGAGTCAACGCTTGAACGTAAGAGTTACGCATTACTTCGCCAATCACTTCTTGACGTACGCCTTGTCCATAACGCTTTTTAACAACCTTAACTGGCACCTTTCCTGGTCTAAAACCGTTGATACGTGCTGTTTTAGCCGTCTTCTGAAGGCGCTCCTCGACTTCTCGCTCGATCTGATCAGCAGGTACACCAATCGTCATTC
>NZ_LWEY01001307.1:0-1624 GCF_001634935.1 Oleiphilus sp. HI0043
TTGAAAGAAGGTCTTCAGATGTCTAGCCACCGCCAATTGCGACGACCACTTCTACCTTATCACCTTCTTTTACTTCGTAGGTATCGTGTTCACTACGGGAAATTATTTCTTCGTTTACTTCGATGGCGTAGCGTTTTCCCTCGAGATCCAGGTGCTGTGCCAGTTCACTCAGCTTGAGTGAAGTGCTTAGCTCATAGGGTTCGCCATTCAGGTTTATCATCATTGTCGTTTTCCACCAGGGTATATCTATATAACGCGGTCTAGTTGGCTTTTCTAAAGGCTAGAAAAAGACACAGCCAACCAGCAATAAAACTCAGGCCTCCAAAAGGCGTTATAGCCCCTAAGAGACGGACTGCTTCGCCAGTAAATGCCTCACTGAATGCAAGCCCATAGAGACTACCACAAAACACTATGATGCCAAGCAGGAAGAAGCTATAACTTGCGTTTAAAAGCTTTTGCGAATGTGGCAGAGGGGAAGCTTCCTTGAACAGGCTCAATATCCCGACCACTAGAATCCCGCATGAGTGAAACATCTGATAATGAACACCCGTTTGATACACTTCTAGCATGCGCTCGCTAATCATCGCTTTTAAGCCATGAGCGCCAAAAGCACCCAAGATCACTGCTAGCATGCATAGCAATGCGCCTATCATAAGCTGGGAATTAGGCTTCATAAGCGAACCTTTCTTTAGTATCGATGTTTAAAGCAGTAAGTGAACCACCCCAGACGCAGCCGGTATCGATAGCTTGAAATTGGTCTTTGTTTGCGCCAGTGAGCCCTGTATTACCCGAGAGTGCCGCCCAGTGTCCGAATATTAGCATGGTGTTGTCGGGCCGAGGCAGGCTGAACCAGGGGACATAGTTATCGGGGGCATCGTCGAGGGTTTCTTTGACGGCAAAGTCGAGCGCACCGTTTTGTTTAACAAAGCGCATGCGGGTAAAGTAGTTTGTAATAGCACGCAGGCGCATCATGCCCGTGTGGTGCTCAGACCAGAGTGCGGGCTCATTGCCATACATCAGGTCAAAGAATGCTTCGTAATCTCCGCGACATAACTCATTGGAAACTTCTTGATTGTAACGATAGGCTTGCTCTGTTGACCATATATGAGGAATGCCGGCGTGACTCATTGCAAGCTTCTGCTCTTTATCCCATATCATTAGAGGTTGATGGCGTAACCAGGTCATCAATTCATGGCAGTCATCTGCTGCAAAAATTTCAGCAAAGGTGTCTTTTCTTTTAGGCTGGCGCTTTAAATAGTAGGTAGCCAATAAGTGAAGGTCATGATTACCAAGAATAACCTTGGCAGGATGTCCGCCTTGGTTACCCAGGCTTTTGATCAGGCGCAGACAGTCAAGCGAGTCGGGGCCTCGATTTACAAGGTCTCCTGCGAACCATAGTTCGTCACGGTTCTGGTCAAAAGATATCTGGTCGAGTAGACGGGTGAGTGCTTGATAGCAGCCCTGAACGTCACCGATGGCATAACGAGCCATAAGCTTTCCTTGTTAGTTATTATTCGTAGGGAAGGGGATCGGCAGCGCTATTTTCTGAAAACGCTTCGAGTCGCTCTTGGCAAGCACCGCATTTGCCACAGGCCTTTTCTCTGCCGTTATAGCATGTCCAGGT
>NZ_LWEY01001308.1:0-841 GCF_001634935.1 Oleiphilus sp. HI0043
GTAATAAGTTGATTGTCTTCGCTTTGCCAGGTGACGAGGTGGGTGATGTCTTTAGTCGATGCATCGGTATATAAGCCACTTGCTTTGACTTGTTCTGTAAACCCAGCCGGAATACTTGTGTTATCGCTCGTCAGTGATATTGATTGAAGTGTCGCACTTGTTACTGTCACTAAACTAATACCACTGATTCCTTCTAGTTCGGCAGAGATCAGGGCTTCGCCTTCTGCATTAGCGCTGATAACCGGAGCGCTAGGGCTTTCTACGCTTGCAACAGTACTAGAGCTTGTGTTCCAGTTGGCCTCTTTACTGATATCAATTTGTTCTCCATCAGAATAGGAGCCTAAAGCAATGGCTTGTATTTGAAGCCCGTTAGCTAGGCTGATATTTCCTGGCTGAACTTCAATTGCGGTTAATACGGCGTCTTGAATGCTTAGACTAGTCGATATACTAATATCATCCAGGGTGGCGGAAATGTTTACGAATCCCAGTTCTAGTCCATTGACTAAACCTTCAGATAGCGCAGCGTTTGAAATAGAGCCTATTGCCGAGTCGCTCGATGTCCAGGTTACCTGTTCGGTGATGTCCTGAACTGAGCCGTCACTGTATGTTCCTTGAGCACTGAAACTTTGGCTTAGCCCCTTTGGTAGGGAGCTGTTAATAGGAAGAATACTTATATTGCTTAGTACTGCATTGCTTACCGTAACCGTACTGGCAGCATTATGGCCATCTAGCTCAGCACTCAGGCTTGAGCTGCCGATATCCAGTCCGCTAACAAGTGATGAGCCCGCTTCAATTGAGATTATTTCAGGAGAGTCAGCGCTCCAATTGACTTGGCTAGTAA
>NZ_LWEY01001309.1:0-1388 GCF_001634935.1 Oleiphilus sp. HI0043
GCTCGTGCACTTGAGAAGATGCGTGTTGATGTTATTGAAGCGGGGTTTGCGATTGCAAGTCCGGGCGACTTTGAGTCGGTTAAATCTATCGCTGATACAATAGTAGATTCTCGAATATGTTCTCTATCCAGGGCATTGGATAAGGATATCGATCGTGCTGCTGAAGCTTTAAGAGGAGCAAATGCGTCGCGTATTCACACCTTTATAGCAACCTCCCCGATCCATATGAAGTATAAGCTTCAAATGGAGCCAGATGCAGTTGTCGAGCAAGCTGTGCGAGCAGTAAAAAGAGCGCGAAGCTATACAGATGATGTCGAGTTTTCATGTGAAGATGCTGGTCGTTCAGAGTTGGATTTTCTTTGTCGTATTATAGAGCAAGCGATTAATGCTGGTGCTTCCACAATAAATATCCCGGATACGGTGGGCTATGCGATTCCCGAGCAGTTTGGTGAAACCATAAAAAACCTTATCGAGCGAATTCCAAATTCAGACAAAGCTATTTTCTCGGTTCATTGTCACAATGATCTCGGCTTAGCTGTTGCAAACTCTTTGTCTGCGGTAACCAATGGTGCACGCCAGATTGAATGTACTATTAACGGATTGGGTGAGCGAGCCGGAAATGCTTCTTTGGAAGAGGTTGTAATGGCAGTTCGTACACGATCTGACTTGTTTGACCTATCGACAAATATCGACTCTACACAGATCGTGCCTTGCTCGCGGTTAGTGTCGACGATTACCGGCTTCCCGGTTCAGCCAAATAAAGCAATTGTTGGTGCAAATGCGTTTGCGCATGAGTCTGGCATTCACCAGGATGGTATATTGAAGCATCGAGAAACTTACGAAATTATGAAGGCTCAAGATGTTGGCTGGCATACTAATAGTCTGGTTCTAGGTAAACACTCTGGCAGAAATGCATTTCGTTCCAGAATAGAAGAGCTTGGAATTTCATTGGAGTCTGAGACTGAGTTAAATCAGGCGTTTGCAGCATTTAAAGAATTGGCAGATAAAAAACACGAGATATTTGATGAGGATCTGCATGCATTGGTAAGTTCGACTAAATCTCTAGATCAGGTCGATCTCTATTCCTTGGTTTGTTTGTCAGTGTGTTCCGAGACAGGTGTTGTGCCTGTCTCAAAGGTTACTTTGCTCGTCGATGGAGAGGAAAAGTCTGCTGAGTCAGACGGTAGTGGCCCGGTTGATGCAACCTATAAGGCAATCGAGAAGATAGTTAACTCGGGTGCTGCGCAGCAATTATATTCTGTAAATAGCATCACAAGTGGAACCGACTCTCAAGGGGAGGTAACGGTTCGGCTAGAGAAAGACGGGCGTATTGTAAATGGTTTAGGTGCAGATACCGATATTGTCATTGCTTCTACAAAGGCTTATTT
>NZ_LWEY01001310.1:0-438 GCF_001634935.1 Oleiphilus sp. HI0043
CCTGATTTCAGACCAATTGAGAACTTCTCGATATACTTGTTTGGTTGTGTACCGTCATAAACAATGTTATCGATAAAGTGCGTTTGTGGGTCACGGTAGCCATCTTCAGTAGAGAAGTCTGGGAAGTCAGCCGCTTTCGCTTTACCTTCTTTGATCAAAGACTGCGCCGCACGTGCATAGATATCAGGACGATATACTTTCTTCGCCAAATCTTTGTACCACTCGTCGCTCTTATCTTCAGAGATCTGACCCCAACGACGCATTTGCGTTAGATACCAGATAGCATCTGAGTAGTATGGGTAAGTCGCGTTATAACGGAAGAATACGTTGAAGTCTGGTACTGAACGCTTATCGCCTTTCTCGTACTCAAAAGTACCCGTCATACTGTTTGCAATAACGTCATAGTCAGCACCAACATAGTTAGGTTGTGACAAGATC
>NZ_LWEY01001311.1:0-48751 GCF_001634935.1 Oleiphilus sp. HI0043
AGCTAAATAGTGCAGTGGTTATAGCTATGAAAGCACAGGCTAGAAATCCGTTAACGTTCAGCAAAGTCAAGGAAAAGCCCGCCGCCATTGCGTCGATACTGGTGGCAATACCTAGAATGAACATAGCACGATGACTTATATGAGAAGGGACATTCTCTTCACCAGTAATAAGCGCTTCATAGATCATCTTAATACCAATAATCAAAAGCAATATAAACGATACCCAGGGAGCATAGGTTTCAGCAAAAACGAGAACACCTTTACCTCCTATAAAACCAATAAGGGGCATAAGGCCCTGAAAAAGGCCGAAGTAAATAGCGCACATTGTGGCAAGCTTTAGTGTGCCGACCGTTTTTTTTGAACCTAAACCAATAGACACAGCAAACGCATCCATACTTAACGCGATTGCCAGAAGTAACAATGCCAACAAAACGAACCCTTAGTTCAACTATATTTGGGTTGAGAAGTATACAAAACCTAGATGTTAGTGTGTTAAATGGATTTCTCAACGGGATTTATATTTCTTGTTTCTATGGTCGAAACTTTACCGGGCTGTGCATTCCCGCTTGGTAATGACCCGGAATATTGCAGGCAGCCTCTACTTCCCAAGCTTCTTCGAATGTCCAGATGAGCGTTTCGGTTTTTCCAGGTGCGACAGTAATGGCATTACCACCCGGACCGTGATGCATATTCGGGTTATTCATCATCATTTTCCCGTGCTCCATATGCTCATCCTTAGTACCAATGGCGAACTCATGCGGCACTGCGCCTTTGTTGGAGATCACAAACTTAATGGTTTCACCATTTTTAATATTGAACGGTTTATGGACAAAGCGCATCGCATCGTTCGCTTCAACATTTATCACTCGGTCTACATCATTTTCTTGTCCAGGATTACCCGCCAATGACCCGCCATGGTGTCCACCATGAGCGCCATGTTCCTCTCCATGATGTCCGCCATGCATACCTTCCTTCATTTCACCGCCCATGTGACCGTGGCCTCCTGTATCGCCCATATGCTTTTCTTGCATCATTTTGTGGTGATCGTGCTGGCCATCTCCCGCTGACATATGGTTCTCGCCATGCATATGGCCTGTGCCATCATCATGACTATGATTTGCGCATGCAGCTGTGATTAGGATTGCGCTGATAGCTGCAAAGCCAGTTATTGATTTCGTTAGTGATAGTTTCATTTTCATTATCCTTTCTGTGTTTATTTTGATAGTTGTGAATCGTTTTCTGTGAGGTCACTGTTCTCTTTTTTGAGCGTTACCTGTTTCCACACATAAAAAATCGCGGGAATTAACATCAAACTCAAGGCCAAGGTGCTGATCATGCCGCCAATCATGGGCCCTGCAATACGCTGCATTACTTCAGAACCTGTGCCCGTTCCCATCATGATTGGAATTAAACCGACCATCAGAGAGAGAACCGTCATCAAGATGGGGCGCACCCGCAGCCCGGCTCCCTGCATGACAGATTCACGAATATCTTCCTTCGTTAACAAACGCATATCTCGCTTGGCGTTTTCAATGGTGGCTTGATAGGATTGATTTAAATAAACCAACATCAGTACGCCGATCTCAACAGCCACACCTGCGAGAGCGATAAAACCAACCGCAACCGCTATCGACATGTTGTAATCCAGCCAATACATCAACCAAAGCCCTCCGATTAACGAAAATGGTACGGTTCCCATAATGATGAGTACTTCCAAAAAGTTACGGAAGCTCATGTAAAGAAGTAGCATGATGATCGCCAAGGTAAGTGGCACAACAGCTCGCAGACGTTCCTCGGCTCGTTGCATGTACTCGTATTGGCCAGACCAAGCGATGGAATAACCCGCCGGAATTTCGACTTGTTCAGAAACAATCTGTTGTGCTTCTTTGACGTATGACCCCAGATCACGCCCATCGATATCGACAAGCGTCCAACCATTTAAACGAGCATTTTCACTCTTAATTCCCGGCGGACCATCTGCGATATAAACATCAGCCACGTCAGCCAAAGCAATGTGTTGTTTTCCGGGAGTGACAATAGGCAGCAATTTCAGTTTTTGTTCGGAATCGCGATAATGTTGCGGATAACGCAGATTCACCGGATAACGCTCTAAACCTTCGATCGTTTCAGTAATATTCATGCCGCCAATCGAAGCACGCACGACTGCTTGAATATCCGCCACACTCATCCCAAAGCGTGCTGCGCGTTCACGGTCAATATCAATCTTTACATAGCGACCACCGGCGACGCGTTCAGAGTACACCGATGCCGTACCTTCCACTTCAGGTAAAACTTCTTCTAATCGTTTACCGATTTTCTCGATCTCAGACAAACTCGGGCCGGCGATCTTAATGCCTACAGGCGTTTTAATACCCGTTGATAGCATGTCGATTCGCGTTTTGATTGGCATGACCCAGGCATTCGTCAAACCAGGGAATTTAACCAAACTATCAAACTCCTGGCGTAGGCTTTCTGTCGTCACGCCAGCCCGCCATTCACTTCGCGGTTTAAGTTGAATGAATGTTTCGATCATCGTGAGCGGTGCTGGGTCAGTCGCTGTTTCGGCACGCCCGACTTTACCGAAAACAGACTCGACCTCTGGTACGGTTTTGATCAACTTATCGGTTTGTTGGAGTAGCTCTCTCGCCTTGCCGACTGATACACCGGCATATGTTGTAGGCATATACATCAAGTCACCTTCGTCCAATGGTGGCATGAATTCGCTTCCTAGCTTAGTCGCTGGCCATAAACCAACCACTAAGACAACAGCAGAAAACAAAAGAGTCGTTTTAGGAAAAGCCAACACACCTTTGATCACTGGTTTATACATGGCAATCATCAAGCGGTTAATCGGGTTTTTATGTTCAGGCGTCACTTTTCCACGAATAAAGTAGCCCATCAACACTGGCACGAGTGTAATAGCAAGACCTGCGGCAGCTGCCATCGCATAGGTTTTAGTGAACGCCAGGGGTGAAAACAACTTGCCTTCTTGTGCTTCAAGAGTGAACACAGGCAGAAAGCTGGCTGTAATAATCAACAAAGAGAAGAATAAAGGTGGCCCGACTTCAGATGCAGCCTGGGTAATCACCTGCCAACGGTTTTCATCTGTCAGCTCTGTTTTTTCCATATGCTTATGAACGTTTTCAATCATGACGATGGCGCCATCAACCATCGCACCGATCGCAATCGCGATTCCACCCAGAGACATAATATTGGCGTTCAAACCTTGCTGATACATGATGATAAAGGCCGTGAGAATACCCACAGGCAAGCTAACCAGTACAACCAGAGATGAACGGAAATGAAATAGGAAAAGCGCACAAATAATAGTTACGACGATAAACTCTTCTAATAGCTTTTCGTAGAGGTTATCGATTGCTCGACTAATCAGGCTTGAACGATCATAGGTTGTTACAACCTCTACTCCGTCAGGCAGGCCTTTCTTCAAACTCTCCAATTTTGCTTTCACATTATCAATAACGCTTTGTGCATTCTCGCCAAAGCGCATCACTACAACACCACCGACCACTTCACCTTCGCCGTTCAATTCAGCGATGCCGCGTCGCATCTGTGGACCCAATTCAATCTTGGCAATATCTTTCAAAAGCAGTGGCGTGTTATTAGCGTTTATACCGAGTGGAATATTTTTAATATCATCTACACTTTGCAAGTAGCCGCTAACGCGCACCATGTACTCTGCTTCAGCCATCTCGATAACAGAAGCACCGGTTTCCTGGTTGGCCTTTTTAATTGCCATGCCAACATGGGCTAAAGGAATGTCGTAAGAGCGGAGTAGGTTCGGATCAACTTCAATTTGGTACTGACGCACCATACCGCCTATTGTCGCTACTTCAGAAACGCCCGGAACCGTTTGCAACTCATACTTCAAGAACCAATCCTGAATGCTACGTAGCTCCGCTAAGTCATGTTGACCCGTTTTATCTACTAGCGCATAGAGATATACCCAGCCAACACCCGTTGCGTCAGGTCCCAATTGTGGTTTAGCAGATGCAGGTAACGAGCCGGACACTTGATTGAGGTATTCCAGAACCCTAGAACGCGCCCAATAAAGGTCCGTGCCATCCTCAAAGATCACATAAACATAGGAGTCACCAAAGAATGAAAAGCCCCGGACGGTAATCGCCCCCGGTACCGACAGCATCGCCGTCGTAAGCGGATAAGTTACCTGATCTTCAACGACTTGCGGTGCCTGTCCTGGGTAACTAGTTTTAATGATTACTTGCACATCAGACAGATCAGGGATTGCATCGATTGGCGTATTCTTGACAGAATACAAGCCAAACCCGATCAATATTGCCGTGCCTAATAGGACAAAAAACCGATTGTTTATCGACCACTTTATAATCGCGGCTATCATTAATGGCCTCCCGTATGATCATCTTGACCAGCATTCATTTCATCTGAGGCCATGTCATGATCCATCTGACTCGTATCACTCGCTTCTGCGCCTTTGAGCAGGCGCGTAACAACATAGTCCCAATCCCCTGTCTTTTCGATCTCAAATTGGATTGCATCGCCTTCCTTGAACTGACCGAGATCGACCTGATCTGACACCTGGAAGTCCATTTTCATCGTCGGCCATTCCCATTCTGGGATCGGGTCGTGTGTGACATTGATCATGCCCATACTCCCCATGACCTTATGAACTGTCCCCGAGGTAATCACTCTAGGACCCGCACTGCCTGTCATATCGCCATTCATCTCTTGACTCATTGCGGCTTCTTCCATACGCATTAGTTCGGCTTCGATATTTGATTCCGAATCAATCAGGAATTGCGCTGAAACAACAACGTCATCGCCATTAGACAGACCTTTAAGTATCTGTACCTTTGATTCCATTACCTCAACACCCTCCTTCATTGTCGATACGAGACCTTCCAGGCCAAGTTCTACAATGACAGATTTATAACGCCCCTCGCCCAGCGACTTCACGACTCGATTGTGATTTCCTGCTTTGATAACAGCGGATCTGGGCACCGTTGTCATGGCCTCTTGGGCCATATTCTCAACGCGTAAATTCGCCAACATATGAGGTCGCAAGGCAAAATCTGGGTTGTGTACTCGCGCTCGGAATTGCAAGGTGCGTGTTTTCTGATCAAGAGACGGATAGATGTAATTGATTATGCCGTTCCATTTGCCATCAGGTGACGAATTGAGATTTATCGCTACACTCTGACCACGTTCGATGAGATAAGCTTGTCGTTCATAGACTTCACCACGAACCCAGACGCTTTCCAGCGACCCTATCGACATCACTTCAGTCATAGGTCTGATATGCATGCCTTCACGCACGTTTAGATCAATGACAATTCCATCTTGTTCAGCCGTAAATTTCACCAATTGATCGACCTTACGTCTTTTCTTTAAATCATTGATATGACTGTCTCTCAAACCTAGCGATCGAAGGCGTGACTTTGACGCATTAATTAGGTTTCTGTTTTTGCTGCGCAATGCTGCTAGGTATTCTTCCTGCGCATTGACCAGCTCTGGACTATAAAGCTCAAACAGTGTTTGACCTTGTTTAACCGGATCACCACTAGCAGCAACGTTCAACCGTTCAATCCAACCCTCTACACGCGGGTGAATATGAGAGATTCGGCTCTCATCAAACTGGATAGTTCCTACGGTATCAATTGGCACCATAATCGCTTCGTTTTTAACCTTTGCGACTTTAACGCCGAGGTTATTCTCAACAGTGGCTGAGATCTTCACTGTATTATCATCACCGCTGTCTTCTTCATACACCGGAACTAAATCCATGCCCATCGGGGAAAGTCCAGGCCCATCTCGACGATAGTTTTTATCCATCGGAGCTACCCAGTACACTGGTTTCTTCTCGTTACTGTCGGCGGAGGACAACTCTCCATCACTCATTGTCCCCTGCATGAGTTGAGGGCCGAAAAAGGTCCCCAAGGCCAAACCAATAGCTAGGACAGTAATGGCTAAAATAAATTGCTTCATGTGTTGATTCTCCTTAGCTTTAGTTCAGCCAATAATTAATACGAGATAGAATAATTTGTTCATTCACAAGCAAGCGCAAACGCTGCACTTTTGCGCTTTGTTCCTTCAGAAACAGCTCAGATACGATGCGGAAATTGCCCTTATCTGACTCGTAGCTATGCATGGCGCTGTGCTTCTGCTTGCCTAATGTGGTTAATATTTTTTCTTCATAAAGCACACGTTGATCGCGGGTGATGTCATATTGGTTGGCGAGATCTTTCAACGTAAAGCGAGCTTGCTCTAATGCTTCTGAACGCTCCAACTCAATAGCTGCCTGACGATGCTTAGCCGCGCTGATCTGGCTGGATTGCTGACCTCGATTGAAAAAGGGGTACTGAACACTCACACCCGCTGAAAAGAAGTCGGCACGAGAAGACCCATCCATATTGTCGCCACTTCTCATGCCGTAGCTTAGCTCCACACCATAAGAGGGCTCCAAAGACTGCTCGGTCAAATTCACTTTGCTTTTTGCAATGTTAATTTTCTGATTTATCAAACGAATTTTTGGATGGTTTTGTAAGGAAGAAACAAGGTCGTTTGATTTAGCCAAAGTCAGTGTTGAAGTATCAAAAGATTCCAATTTCTTTGGCAATTGAGTACTCGTCAGCGTTTCGTTAGCGAGGGTATTAAGGCTATCCAGATTCTTTTGAAAACTTCGTCTTGCTTTGATCAAACGCTCTTCTAACTTGATGAGTTCGAGTTCCGCGCCAATCAGGTCGCTCTGATCCTTACTGCCAACTTCATATAATGATTGAATGAATTCATGTATTTGCTCTAGAAATACACGGTCTTCCGAAATGAGTTCAATGTTCTGCTGCCAAAACCAAGCTTCTAACCAAGCTTTTTCAATGCTTTGTTTACGCCCTATCCAGTAAGCTTCCTGCTTGACGGTCTGAAGACCCACTTTCTCCTGGTTAATATCTTCGCGCAGCGATAAGGTGTCGCCTTTGGGGAACATTTGTCTGACGCCTACCCGTAATTGGGTCATAGGCTCCTGATCAAATTCAAATGTGTCTGTCGGTAAGCTCTGTATCGCCGCAAACAGAGTTGGGTCTGGCAAAAAATCACTCGCTTTTGCCTCAGCTTCAAAAGCCTTCGCCTGAATACCCAGGGACTTTAGCCTGAAATCATTGGCGCGAGCTCTAGTGAGCACATCAGATAGGGAAAGCAAGCCTCCTTGCTCAGACTGAGCTTGAACTAACTTAGTCGTTTGCAAGGTTCCATTGCTTTCTTCCGAGGCATGGACAGATAAAAAACTTGAAGCAACGAGCAAACCAGAATAAATATACATTAAACGTGACAAGACACGTTTTGTTTTAAAGCGAAACATAAGACAAGGTCCAAAGCTATTTAGCGAGCCCAAGGGCTATAAAATTAACTAGCGATAAGTAAAACTAAAAAGCGACGGGAGCTCCGAATTTAAGGCGGAACTTCCTTAGGGTCTTATGAAATGGGAGGGGGGAAAGAAGGTAATGTCTGTGGGTTTAGATAAAATGATGCCGTAAAATTAAAGGCAACTCTATCTGTGCTGAAGGATAACGCGGAATTATGGAAAGCCGCTGATGAAGACTGACAACCAGCCTGTGCACATAAACAAGACTCATCACAACAGTCATTTGTGACTGAAGAGGTTTTATTCATCTTCATCGAGTCTTTAACGGTTTGAGCCACGGCCTCGTGGCAAGACTCGCTATCTGATGTTACCTTCATTTGTTCAACATCACTTTCAGTTGATGTCGACGCTGAATGATGAGGCATTGTGCTTTCGCTCATCAACAGAGTATTCGCCGAAGATATAATCGGAGATAGCATCATCAAAACGGCCAGCAAGACGCTTATTTGTTTTGAATACTTTTGTTTTATCTGTTTCAGAATACTCATCTTTAAAACTCTGCCACAAAAATCATAGCGCTGCAAGCGCCTTTACTAAATATCACGAAGATGCTTAAAAAGACTTAAACTGCGTTTTACACATACTTTAGGACACTAATTAATAGAGAAAGTTCAGTCTGGTTTATTGGCTTTGGATACAACGAGACTTATTCAACGCAGCATAAATATAATCTAAACCCGGTAACTACTGCTTTGTTCTCAAGGCCATAAATCTTAATCCTCGTTTAATCAGGATAACTAGGCCATTTTGACAATGGACTAAGAGGCCTGCAATTGGCACTTAGCCAACGTCAAGAAAAGCTTGATAACCTCGAATTTAAGTCTTCCATGAATACCTGTTCTTAGTGACCTCGCCAACGATCCATTACCATCAACTCAGAATAATAAATCCATGAGAAGGTTCATGCTCGCTTATGCGGCCATAGCTCATGCCAGTAACATATTAATTAGTTTAAAATATGACCTGCCTTCATTGATGTTTAATTGACCAATATCAAACCAGTCCCGACCTATCTTAAGTACGATATAGAGAGTAATTCATAAGGATTGAGCAGTACCTTACTTTAAAAATAACAAAGGGCTCTGATATGAAATACGCACTCTATACATTCTTTTCATTCGTAATATATTTATTTAGCACCTCAGCTTTCTCGCTAGAGAAGAAGTCCATCTGCACTTGGGATCCGGTGGGTACCAATGGTCCTGTGATGACTTTCTATGCTGACCTCAAACCTAAAGCTATAGCCTGGGGTATCGACCTCGAATTCAAGGCTTACACTGACGAGAAGGTTGCTTCCAATGACTTCAAAGCAGGCATTTGTGATGCCGCACACTTGAGTGCAATTCTGTCCCGCGACTATGTACCCTTTGGAGGCTCTCTTGATGCGATTGGTGGAATCATGTCGGATCAGGGGCTGAATAAAATACTGGCAACCTTAGCCAGTCCAAAGGCAGGCACCTTGATGAGTAACGGCAAATATGAAATTGTCGCCTCATTTCCCGTTGGCTCCATGTATGTATTCGTCAATGATAAATCTATTAACACAGTGCCTGACTTCAGCGGTAAAAAAATATCGGTTTTGAATGGTGACCCGCAAGCCTTCAAACTCGCCTCCCTGGCCGGTGCTTCTCCCGTTTCCACCTCTCTGGCAACCTTCTCTGGCCAGTTTAACAATGGCAATATCGATATTCTGTTAATGCCGGCATTGGCTTACAACACATTCGAGCTATACCACGGTTTAGGAGAGCAAGGTGGCATCATTGATTACCGTTTGTTTTACGGCATGCTCCAAACGGTTATCAAGAAGGAAAACTTCGCTCCAGATTTTGGCAACAAAATGCGTAAATACATGGTCTCTCGTCTCACTCAAATCCATAAGATGGTAAAAGATGCAGAAGACGAAATTCCTGCCAAGTACTGGATCAAAACAAGTGATGCATCCAAGTCTGAATTTGATACCTTTAGCCGAGATATTCGTTTGGCCCTAAAAGAAGATAGTACCTTTAACCCTAAGGCGCTGCGACTACTATGGAAAATCCGTTGTGCTGAAGACCCTAGCCGCGCGGAGTGCAGTACGCCCGAATAGCCAACAAGTAACCCAAGCCTTTGAAAACTTATACGGGCGGTTGCCCCAAATCCAACCGCCTACATTGTTTACGTCATGCTGGCTTGATAAAGCACAATAATTAGTAAAATCAACGAGCTTAGCTGCCAAAAAAGTACGGGATTACGTTCCAACAACGGTGGCTTGGCTTTATTTACGTAGACTTTACTTGGATGATTCAGCTCATAAATAAACTCGGATACTTCACCATAGCGCTTTAAGGGGTCAATATGAACCGCCTTATTAATTGCGTAGTCAAACCAGCCAGGAACATCCCGCCCCTTATCGATGGATTGGTAGCCTAGCCGCCCTAGTGAACGCCGATCTTTAATCTTTGAAATATCATTGCCGTAAGGTAGTTCGCCACTTAACATCTTGTAGGTCATGACGCCTAGAGAGAACAGATCAGACTTGCTTGTTCCGCTTTCCCCCAAAAAGTATTCCGGTGCAGTGAATTGAGCTGTCCCCATAATGCCTTCGTTTTTACTGATCACCTCAGTAATTCCGGCTACTTTTGTTGCGCCAAAATCTATAATTTTTACCGTTCCCTGGCTATCAATCATGACATTATTTGGCCTTAAGTCCTGATGCACCATCTCTTGTCGATGAAAGGCCTGAAGCCCCTTAGCAATTTGAGTAACGATCTCTCGCACTGTTTTGATGTCCGGTTTAGGGTTATCCAGCATCCATTGTGCAAGCGTCTGCCCTTCAATATATTCGTACACTAAATAAATAAAATTACGCTTTCTATCAGGTTCAATTGCTTTCAAAACATGAGCATTGCTCACCCTTTTTGCAATCCACTCTTCCATCAAGAAGCTTTCCAAGTAATCCGGGTTATTTCTCATTTCTGTGGAAGGTGTTTTTATCACCACCTTCTTTTTTGTTTGTTGGTCTTCTGCTAGAAATACATGGCTACGACTACTGATATAGATATCACGTAGAATCATGTATCCATCAAACTCTTTACGAGCCTCTAATCTGGGGGCAGGAGGCAGCTGAGTAAGCTGCTGTTGTAACTCACTTAACTCTCGCGCCGGTAAACTATCGATGCTCACGATCTGCAAAGTTAAATTGTCATCGCTGCCCGCTGCCAGGGCTTCATTAACCAACTCTTTTGCCAAACTATCTGGTACTTTCCCTGTCTCCTCAAAAGCTCTCGTAATCGTATTCGCCAAATGCTTTTCAGTAAGAAACTCATACACCCCGTCAGTAGCAAGAATAAAGATATCTCCCTCACTTAGAGGAAGCGCTCGATAGTCCATTTCCAAAGTGTCATGAACGCCCAATGCGCGGGTCAGGTAACTCGTTTCTGCATCAACGACATGTCGATGATCCTTGGTTAGTTGCTCAAGGTTATTGTCAGCAAGCCTGTAGATACGTGAATCACCAGAGTGAAAGCAATAAGCAGTGTTCGACTTAATAACAAGCGAACTAAAGGTACAGATATAGCCTTTGTCTTTATTAAAGCGATGCGGGCTATTTTGGGTCTGCGCGAACAGCCAGGAGTTAGCTGCTTTAAGAACCCGTTGAGCAGAGGTCTTCACAGACCAGGAGTCTGATGTGCTGTAGTAGTCCTGTATAAAACCTTTAACCGCGGTTTCACTCGCAATCTGGCTTACATTGCTGCTACTAATACCGTCAGCCAAAGCGACCACCAGCCCTTTGGACGCGAGCAAAGGCTCTTCCGGGGCATAGGCTGCATGGAAGTCCTGATTCAGGTCTTTCTTTCCTGCAGTTGAATACTGACTAACAGATACTTTAAGTTGTTTAGACATAAAAAACCCCGCCATTTCTGGCGGGGCTCCTATTATATTATTTTAGTATTAAGCGACCTTACGCTCTGGATTAGTCCTAACATGCGTCCAGTATAGTGGCAGACCTACTAGTAAGAAGCCGCCAGCAAGGTTACCCAAAGCTGTTGGGATTTCGTTCCATACGAAGTACTCGTATAAACCAAAGTCACCGCCCATGATCATAGAGAATGGGAATAGGAACATGTTTACAATAGAGTGTTCAAAGCCCATAAAGAAGAAGAGCATTACCGGCATCCACATTGCAATGATCTTACTCGTTGCAGAGGTTGAAATCATTGCACCGACAACACCCATCGATACCATCCAGTTACACAGCATGCCACGAATAAATATCGTGAACCAGCCATCAGCACCATGCGCTTGATAACCCAGTGTTCTTGACTCACCAATGGTGCTCACTTTAGCTGCCAAGGCACCGCCGTCAGTGTTGTAACCATAAGTTAGAATAAACGAAGCAAAGAAAGCTGTGGTCAGTGCGCCACCAAAGTTACCAAGGAAAACCAAGCCCCAGTTTCTCAACATTTGCGGCACGGTACAGCCATTACGTTTATCAAGTATTGATAGCGGCACTAGCGTGAACACACCGGTTAACAAATCGAACTTCATCAAATAGAGCATGATAAAGCCGACAGGGAATAAAAGTGAGCCAACTAATAAACTGCCTGTTTTCACAATAACAGTAATAGCAAAGAATGCGGCGAGCCCTAGAATTGCACCCGCCATGAATGCACGTACTAACGTATCTTTGGTGGACATGAAAATTTTCTGTTCACCTGAATCAACCATTTTGGTGGCGAATTCACTCGGTTCGATATAGGCCATAATTAATCTCTCTTAGATTAGGTTTAAAAATTTACATAATCTGAGAGAGCATAGCTCGGGCCGTTTTTAGACTTCACATTAAATAACAATTACTTATATTCGTAATCACTGAAATCTATATACCTATAAGTGAATAAGTTAGGCTCACTTATAGAGAGCAAAACATGGCTTTGTTTAGTTTTGGTGCGATAGTTGACGCTGAAGCGAGATCTCACTTACTTTCTGATTTCCACATATTTCAGCCGATGCAAACCCTTTTCATCCAGCTCCAGTATAAAGCTAACCTTATCACCCGCCTTGAATGGCTCAAGTGACAAAGACTCACTAACTCTGAAAGTCATCAACATAGGGGCCCAATTGAGTTCGGGAATCGGCCCATGTTTGATATTCACTAAGCCCTCCTCTGCAGCAACTTGGGTAATCAAACCATAAGCTGAAACTTCCTGAATCGTTTCTCCCATTATTCCTTCTGTCGTGCCATGGCCATTATTGATTGGTTTAAGCGGTGTACTGCAGGCCGAAAGCAAGGTGATCATGCTAAGCAAGACTAATAGGCGCATAAGTGTCATCTCCGAATTTAAAGTAGCTAATTTTAGCACTATAGCCTTTAGCATCGTCCAGAGGTAGCATGTATTGGTCTATTGGCTACATAGCTTTCAATCGAGTCTGACCCCCTTGAAAAAAGATGATTAAGAAACTTAAGTTTCAGCGCCTTTTGGCGATGATTTATATCGGTGCAGCACTGGGAATCATACATTTCTGGTGGCAGTTCTTTAACGGCTCGCTCTTTTCTATCGAAGAGCTAAGAGCACTGATGCCACATTTTGAAGGCTATTACTTGTGGGAAAGAAGCTTTGTGCTGCCTGATTTAATTCTGGCCTTTGGTATGCTAGTTTCTGCCCTGCCTTTGTGGTGCAACCAATGGATGCAAAAGGGCCGAGTACTCGCAGCAGCCTGCGCCGGTGCGGCACTGTTCCTGGGGTTACTGGATTTGAGTTATGGTTTTTCGAGTGGTCTCTACCGCTTAGACCACCGTTTTGCAGGTGTCGTATTAGAAGCCGGCTTATCGATCACGGCAGTTGGCCTCTTAGGTCTAATCATTTTACTTTTTAGCCCCCAACAAGCTCGACCAGATTAAGCATCTGCTTCTAGCGACTCCTTCAGTAGTATCGTCTTCAATATATCGGGGTGGGTAACGATCCCGACAATCTGTTGATTCTCGAATACCGCTATCGCGTCCAAGCCATACTCCAACAAAGCTGGTGCTAAGTCTTCTACCTGAGTTTCTGGGTGGGTTGATAACAACGATTCGTGACAGAAGGCGTTTAGCGAGCTTTTCTGCATTTCCTCGAGGTTACCACCCTGTGGGCTCATTAGAAAAGGGACGATCTTTTTATCAGATAGCATTCCGCAATATTTCTGTTCCTCATCAAGAATGACCAGGTGATGTATTTCATACTTCTGCATAATACGCCAGGCATCTTCGAGCGTCTTATCTTTGCTGATACTCAGTACCGGCGAGCTCATAATATTCTTCACTCTCCCCAAAGGGCTTCGGGCGGGCTTAACTTCTTGGTAGGCAGAAATCGCTTTCTGCTGGCTTGCACTCGGCTCCAGGGGTTTCTGCTTTGACTTTTGACGATGATCTTTAAAATCTTCGGGGTCGGTTTCAGCTTTAGAATGAACTTTCTGTATTTCAGTCAGTTCATCCGTTGGAGGAATATCACGCACCCTAAACTTACGGTCTAGTGGTGTAACGAGCCCTGTCCTTACATCGTGTACAAAAAATACGGCCATGCTGTCATGTCACCTTCATATTGGAATTCTAAGCTTATATGAATATAAATCGGCCGTTGACCTACATCAATGAGCTTTTTTTTGTAGCGCGCTATTCTGGCGTTGACTTGTAGCATAGTAGGAGTAGTGAAAATGTCTTCACATCATGAGCAAATTGAGAAATTTGCAAAGAAATTAGAAGAATGGGATTACAAAATCGACCGCATGGAGCACAGGGTAAAGGACTTGCCTGACGAGCTACGATCAATCGCACAAAATAAATATCAAAAACTGCTAGATTATCGTTCAGGACTGAAAGAAAAAGAGGAACAGCTTGTCGCGTCCTCAGAGCATGCAGTGCATGAAATTGAGAAATCCGTCGAAGAGGTCTGGGATACATTCGGACTATTATTCAAAGACGTAGAGATGGAAGTCGAAGTCGAAGGCACCTGAGCTGGTCAGAAGGTTCCAAAAAGTACGCTAGTTAGTTGAGTAAGCCGTAATACATTGTTCATTGTGTATTGCGGCTTTTTGCTTTCTGTTATACGTTTTTGATCATATTCGATGACAGGTTTGCTTCACAATACTCGCCCTGCCTGAATGTGACTCACCGCGGACTAGCGCGGAAAGCTGCCCCCATTCTTGCTAATCCATTCCTGAGAGGCCTGATTCCAGGTCACTCGCTTACCCAACTGTTCCTGCAAGTCTTTTCGATACTCGGCAATATGACATACCTGTTCGATCATACGAACTTTAAAGGCGTCATCATTGTCGAGAAACTCTACGCCCAGCTCGTATGGGCTGCCTTGCTTGTCACTTTGCTCTCGGCACCAACGAATAATTGCATTGACCTTAAATACCGGCTTAACCGAAGGTATTTTCAGCTTCACCACAGTATCTTTGAAAAATGAAACATTGGAATCAAAAGACAGACCACCCTGGCTGATATTATTAATCTCCAGATTGAGCTGCTCGCGCGTACTCAAAGGCGTAACCTGTATACCAACCTTGGACGGGTGGCGAATATAAGCTCGTGGTGCGGGTGTATTCATCGCTGCGGTACATCTCTTAGGCTAAGTACAAAATGCTAGCTGCTAACAATATGGATCGAAGTGAGACTTTTGTCACTTTTTTATAAGATGAAAAAGATTAATTTTTTGGAAGGTACACGGCCACCCAAGAAAAGGCTATAAGCCGACAATCTATTAGTCGTTTTTGATCTCAGTTAAGGTGTTTTCTTCTTCCATTACAGCCCGTTCTGCTTTGGATATATAGCGAGGTTTATCATTCTTCTTAGGCGCCAGTTTGGCATTTGCCTTCTTAAGTTTTTTCTTGAGGATGGAGTTCAGCTTCTTTTTACGATTCATCAAATCTGGCCTTTAACGATAGATAGGGGGATTCTAGTCGTTAGGAAAGCTTGGTGGAAGCTTGGTGGAAGCTTATATACCCAAAACAATGGATTACCTCCTAAGCGGACGGGCGCTATTGGAGTAAGAGTATTTAGCTAAATACTGTCACATACTCTGCAGCACTTCTTACGGCAAATAGCAGCTCTGGTGGCAAGTCATCGAGATCCAGGCTATCCATCAGGTTTTTGATCTCAAGACCCAGATCAGTGTCACCCTCAATCACCAAGTCACGCTGGAAGAACAGCGTATCCGGGTCTTCTTTTTGGGCCGCGAGCAAAATAAAGCTACGCAAACTACCGCGAATACAAACGTCCGTCTGCGCATCCTTCTGCATTAATATCTCGTTTCGAGGACCACAACTAAAGAACCAATTGATATCCGCATCGCTAATCTCGATTTTTAGCCAACGCTGTTTAAGAAAATCCATGTCACCTTGATCCAAGGCTGACTTAAAGGCCGCTTTCAGCACTCTTTTTAGCACTAAACTTTGCAGGCCAAAAGGCATATGGCGAACAGGTTTGACCAAAGTCAAAGGTAATTTTGGAAGCAGAGTTCTCGGGCTCGACAATAGCATTGTAGCTTCGCTCCTTAAAACGAGATTAGCGAACAGATATTAAAGGAAACTATATCCCGGCAAGTTGGTACATAAAATACCCACCAATAGGGATAGTGACTAGCCGGGGGATTCTTCACAATGGTCAGACGTATTATTTCGAGTATTTCTTTATGGATTTGGTCTGTCCGGCTGGCAGTTTACCAGCCTTTAAAAAAGCGGTAGATAGTGGTGCCAGTGCCGTCTATGTAGGATTTAAAGACGAAACTAATGCACGTCACTTCTCAGGCTTAAACTTCAAAGAAGAAAAGGTCTCACAAGCCTTAGCTTATGCGCGATCCAAAGGCGTTAAGTTATATATCGCGGTGAATACCTATGCCCAGCCCGAAGGTTGGAGTAAATGGCAACGAGCCGTTGATGTAGCCGCCGATATTCAGGCCGATGCGCTAATTTGTGCTGATATGGGGGTGCTGGATTACGCCACCCAAAAGCACCCCAATCTAAACCTGCACTTGTCGGTTCAGGGCTCTGGCACAAATGCTGAGTCACTAAGTTTCTACAAGCGCAATTTCAATGTTCGCCGCGCTGTGCTGCCACGCGTCTTATCACTCAAGCAGGTGGCGCAAGTTGCTAAGAAGTCGCCTATCGAATTAGAAGTCTTTGCCTTTGGTTCCTTATGCATTATGGCTGAAGGGCGCTGCTATTTATCTTCATACCTAACCGACCAATCACCCAATACTTGCGGTGCCTGTTCGCCTGCAAGCTTTGTTCGCTGGGAAGAAACAGAAGACGGCCTGGAGTCACGTTTGAACAATGTGCTAATTGACCGTTATCAGGAAGATGAAAAAGCAGGTTACCCAACCTTGTGTAAAGGCCGATTTGAAGTGGAAGGCCGTCTCTACAATGCACTCGAAGAACCAACAAGCTTGAACACAATTGGCTTAATTCCTGACTTAACAGAGATCGGCATCAAGGCTGTAAAAATTGAGGGTCGACAACGCAGCCCGGCTTATGTTGAACAGGTTGTCTCGGTTTGGCGCAAAGCTTTAGACAGCTATCAGCGCGACCCGGATAACTTTAAAGTGAAACCCCAATGGAGCAAGCCACTCGATAAAGTCTCTGAAGGCTCGCAAACCACTTTGGGCGCTTATACGCGCGCCTGGCAATAAACCCCGCAGATTTAGGGAGTAATATGATGAAATTATCACTAGGCCCAAACCTGTTTTTTTGGCCAAAACAGCGCGTTTATGACTTCTACCAAGAGATGCTCGACAGCCCTGTCGATGTTATTTATTTAGGCGAGACGGTGTGTTCTAAGCGCCGAGAATTAAAAACTGCTGAATGGCTAGAGCTAGCCAAGGAACTATCGGAATCAGGTAAAGAAGTCGTAATTTCCAGTCTGGCGTTATTAATGGCAGATTCTGAATTAAGCACCTTAAAGAATATTTGTGAAAACGCCCCGGTTCAAGTTGAAGCGAACGATATCTCTGCAGTGCAATTACTATCGCGCAAAGGAGTACCCTTTGTCTGTGGTCCTAGCACCAATATCTACAATGCACGCACTTTATCGATTATGGTCAGAAACGGTGCTCGACGTTGGGTTATGCCGGTTGAGCTCTCGGGCCATTGCTTACAAACCATTCACGACGAGGCAAGTGATCTTGGTATCCGTGAGAAGATTGAAACCGAAGTCTTCAGCTATGGCCATCTTCCTCTCGCTTACTCCGCGCGGTGTTTTACCGCACGTTACCTGGACTTACCCAAGGATGATTGTCGCTTTAGCTGCATTCACTACCCGGAAGGGCTAGAAGTAAAGAGTCAGGAGCAACAGGCCCTATTTAATATTAACGGCATCCAAACGCAGTCTTCGTCGGTTTATAACCTGCTTGCACAGGTGCCTGAAATGAAAAAATTCGATGTTGATGTCTTGCGCTTAAGCCCTCGTGCTGAGGGTATGAGTGACATCATTCGTCGCTTCCGTGATGCGCTTGATGGCCAGTCGAGTGAAATTGCGCTGAGCGATCAGGATTGCAACGGTTATTGGTTTGGCAAGCCGGGTATGGATATGCAATCAAGTCAAATGGTTTAAGTTGTGAGTGTTGTGGCTGGAAGGCCTTATCTTTCATTTGGCCAGTATATGCAACAGCGCCATGGCGAGCATGTCCATAAGCTCTCTCTCAACGCTTCCTTTACTTGTCCTAATCGAGACGGTAGCAAAGGTATTGGTGGCTGCACCTTTTGTAATAACGCATCCTTCAGCCCCAACGCCAAAGCGCCAGACTCAATTGAGTCACAAATAGCACGCGGCAAAGCGGTGATCGCCAAGCGTACCGGAGCCAAGAAATTTCTTGGCTACTTTCAGGCCTATACCAACACCTATGATGAGGCCGAAAACCTAAAGCGCTTGTATGATCGTGCTTTAGCGGTCGACGACGTCATTGGCTTGTCGATAGGGACTCGCCCTGACTGTGTTCCCGATGAGGTGCTCGAACTGCTCTTGGCTTATCAGGAGCAAGGCTATGAAATATGGTTGGAATTAGGACTACAAAGCGCTAATGATGAGTCACTCCTGCGGGTCAACCGTGGTCATGGCTGGATGGAATATGAAGATACTTGTCGGCGTGCTCGCGATATGGGGATAAAAGTATGTACGCATTTAATAGTGGGGCTTCCTGGCGAAGCAGCCCTTGATAGCCTGAAGTCCTTAGATAAAGTCTTGGCACTGGGAACAGATGGAATCAAGTTCCATCCGCTTCATATTGTAAAAGGAACGCAGCTAGCACGAGAATGGAAGAAAGGTTTGTATGAACCTGTCGCTGAGCAAGCGTATATCGATACCGTGGTCAAAATGCTTGAGCGCCTTCCTAAAAACGTAATCGTTCACCGGCTAACCGGAACAGCCTCGCAAGACATTCTGCTTGCCCCACAGTGGTGTGGGAAGAAGTGGCAAATACTCAATGCCATCAATGATCGGCTCAGTTAATGTGAGTCAAGGTGTTCTAGCAAGCGCCTTGCGGCTTCCTTAAACTCGGTATCCGGAAAGTTCTCGTCAATATAGTGCAAGAATGCACGTGCTTTTTCCGGTGTCTTGGACTTCGAAAGAATAGTCTTAGCGGCTAGTAAATATAACTTCGCCAATTCCGGGCACGAGTCAAATCGTTGGTGCGCTTCACGTGCTAACCAAAGCACCAGTTTATACTCTTTCATCTGATAAAACGCTTCAGCCAGATCGAGGCTCAGTTGAATATCGTGCACCAGGAACTTCTCTTGCTCATTGCGCAGCATTTCAAACAACTCATAAGCTGCCAACTTCTGCCCCCGACCCAGTAAGAGTTCAAAAAACAAGTGACTATGCTGTTCCAGGCGAACCAGGTCTCGGCGCTCTAGCAATAGCGTATACAGCTGATGGACTCTCAAGTCAGACCGCTTTCCCTTGCCTTTCATACTGTTTTCCAAAAGAGACAAGGCTTTGGAAAAGTCACCATCTTTGATCGCGATATCTAAGTCAGCATTGATTCGTTGTGAGCTGTCAGTTGGCGTATTGTCTTGTTCGCTCTCAAGCGCTTTGACACTGCTCACCGATGAAAAGAATTCATAACGCTTTAAGACGTAACCCAAAACCGCAAACAGGGCTATAACAAAATATGCCGTCAGCAGCACACAAACCGGAGCAAAAGCAAAGGAGGGTAATACAGGGTGAAGCAAATCTGCGATCACCAATACGCTCAAATAGCTCATCGCAAAAAATGCAATCAAGCTGACATAAGATAAGTGCATCTTTTTAATAATGCTCATCCAACTAGGTGGAGCAGATCCATGGCCGCCTTGCCGTTTATCGCTATACAGCAGCATAAGCAATACACTGGGCAGAATCGATAAAACAAGTAACGCGTAGGTTAGGGCAAGCCAGCCACTAACATAATTCAGTAAAAGTATGGGGGGCGCAAAGCAAACGATTAATAGTCCGGTAATAATCAGGCTCGTCTTAGCCTGTTTAAAATCTAAAGCCGAGGCAATTCCTGGCACCCCCCCATTAAATGAGCTTGAACCTGTCGTCGATGATAAGCGAGTCGCCTTACTATAGCTCCGCGCTACCTGCACAGAGAAGTTCACAAGCACTAGAGACAAGATACTAGCAAGTAGCAGGGCGAATATCGCATTTAAGTGCATCGCTAGTGCACTAAGGCCTAACAACAAGGAAAGCAACAAAGCGTCTGTTTTAAATGGCAGACCGAAAAAACGCTGTTGCATTGACCAAAATGGAGGCATCTCGTGACGCTTCTCAAGAAAAGACATGGGCTTTTTACAATGTGGGCACTTAGCCTTCTGCTGCCTTTCGTCACCATCGGGCATGCAAAGCTTATCGTAATGACGCTCGCATGACAGGCAATGCCAGATTGCCGGAGAAATCGGGTGATAATGACAATATTGTTTCACAGGGTGTTTATACCAACAGTATTAGCCGTTCAATAAAATTCGTCTGTAGCGCTTTATCAAGATCTACTGAGACTAAGAGATACTCTTTTTAGCTGAAATTTAGCATAATGCTCCACATCGCATTAAATATAGTTGTTTTAGCTGATGAATAACAGCCTAGACATTGCTTAGAATCTGGAGGAGAAAGAGTGGGTAGCACAGGTGAAAAGTCTAAAGAAGTTGCAAGGCAAGGGCGTTTATATGTCGTTTCAGCCCCTTCCGGAGCAGGGAAAACAAGCCTGGTAGCAGCCTTACTCGAAGCCGACTCAGGTATCGAAGTTTCAGTTTCTCATACCACTCGCCAGGCTCGTCCCGGGGAAGTCGATGGCGTTAATTATCACTTTGTCAGCATCCCCGAGTTTGAGCAGCTCATATCTGAATCTGGCTTTCTAGAGCATGCAAAAGTTTTCGATAACTACTACGGTACCTCCAAGACCTGGCTTGAGCAGCGTATGGCGCTTGGGCAAGACGTTATTCTTGAAATCGATTGGCAGGGTGCGCAGCAAGTAAGAGAACTGATGCCAGATACCGTGAGCATCTTTATCCTACCTCCATCTAAAGCCGCCTTGCGCGAACGCTTACAAGGGCGCGGCCAAGATAGTGAAGAAGTCATTGAGCGCCGCATGGCCGATGCAACCAGTGAAAGTAGCCATTATCATGAGTACGACTATCTGGTTATTAACGATCAATTTGGCGATGCATTAAGCGATCTATTGTCGATTTTTAAATCAAATCGGCTAGACACCGCCAGTCAAAGCGCGCAGCATGAAGAAATATTGACCGAGCTATTGTCTTCTTAGAGCGTTTTTCGTAGTATGTTCGGTCGTTTTTGGGTGGGACTGTAGTTCTGCCTTATTTATTGAGTAGTGCGTCTTTTCCAGAGGTGAAAATTTAATGGCTAGAGTGACCGTTGAAGATTGTTTAGATCACGTTGATAACCGTTTTGAATTGGTAATGGTTTCAACCAAGAGAGCCAGACAACTAGCAAATGGCGGCAAAGAGCCTTTCGTAGAGTGGGAAAATGACAAACCTACTGTTGTTGCCTTGCGTGAAATTGCAGAAGGTTTGATCAATGATGATGTGATCAAGCGCGAAGAGATTTCTTCTTAATCTGCTGAAAAATGAATAAATTATGTGGTTTTCTTGAGAATTACTCTTGAAAATCATCTGTTCTCACTTAAGATAGGTGAGAGCGCATAAAGCTGAATGGAAACGTTCGGCTTTTTTTTGCTTTAGAGCTTATCCCCCTCGTATTTTAAGGCACTCGTGTTTCTAGAAACATATTATTAAAGAACAGGCAGAACAGGCATTGATAGAATCACTCGAAGCGGCAGTCAGAACTTATCTGGATGACAACAAGGTCTCTATGATCTTGCAGGCTTTCGAGTGTGCTAAAGATGCACACGAAGGTCAGTACCGTCGAAGTGGCGACCCATACATCATCCATCCGGTAGCCGTTGCCAAGATCCTTGCTGGTTTGCACATGGATCACGAAACACTAATGGCCGCACTGCTTCACGATGTCATTGAAGACACCGAGGTTACCAAAGAAGAGTTAGCCGAGCAGTTTAATGATACTGTCGCTGACCTGGTCGATGGCGTAAGTAAACTGACGCAGATAGAGTTTAAGTCCAAAGCCGAAGCGCAGGCCCACAACTTCCAGAAAATGACCTTGGCGATGGCCAAAGATATTCGTGTCATTTTAGTCAAACTGGCAGACCGCCTGCACAATATGCGTACGCTGGGGCCTTTGCATGCCGAAAAGCGTCGACGCATTGCCACCGAGACCCTGGATATCTACGCGCCAATTGCCAACCGACTGGGCATCAACAGCATTCGGGTAGAGCTAGAAGACTTAGGCTTTGCCGCCATGTACCCGATGCGAGCCAAATATATTGGCCAGGCAGTGCAGAAGTTACGTGGCAATCACAATGAAATTCTTGCCGATATTCAACATTGCCTTGAAGATAAGCTCAAAGAACGCGGTATTAATGCTGAGATACTCGGTCGCGAGAAGCACCTGAACAGCATTTATAAAAAAATGAAATACCAGCATAAATCCTTCCATGAAATTATGGATGTTTATGCCTTTCGAATTATTACTGACTCTGAAGACGATTGTTATCGCGTGCTCGGAGCCGCCCACAGTTTATACAAGCCGCTGCCCTTTCGTTTTAAAGACTATATCGCCGTACCTAAAGCAAATGGCTACCAGTCTCTCCATACGACACTTTTCGGTATGCACGTTAATATCGAGATTCAGATTCGTACTAAGGATATGGAAGATTTGGCTGACTACGGTATTGCTGCACACTGGCAATATAAAGATGAGTCAGATCTCGCCTTGGCCAATCAGGCGCGTATTGATCGCTGGCTAAGCGGCCTGAAAGAACTTCGTGAACGAGCCGTTGACTCTATGGAGTTTATTGAGCACGTTAAGATCGACCTCTTCCCCGACGAGATCTATGTATTCACACCCAAAGGCGCGATTCTCGAATTACCTGCGGGGGCAACCCCAATCGACTTCGCCTATGCTATCCATACCGATATTGGTCATGCTTGTGTCGCCTGTCGCGTAAACAAACAACTTGCCCCCTTGAGCGTACCTCTACAAAGCGGGCAAACGGTTGAAGTAGTCACTGCCCCTAGCGCTAAACCAAGTAGGGCTTGGCTGAATATTGTCACAACCGGTAAAGCCAAGAGCAGCATAAGGCACTACTTGAAAGACCAACGCGAAGCCGAAAGCCTAGCGCTTGGTAAGAGCTTGCTCGATAAGTCACTCTCTGGCATTAATGTTTCCTGGAAAGATATTCCTGAAGCACAGATTCAAAAAGTTCTTGAACATAACCAAGCCGAGAGCATGGATGTACTCCTGCGCAATATCGGTTTAGGTCAGCGCATGCCGTTCATCATTGCTCGTCAATTGATGTCTGATGCAATACAAGATGAGGCTGAAAACGAAGCTCAAGATACCTCTACAGTGTCCATGATGATCAAGGGCTCAGAAGGAATGAACCTGTCTTTCGCACATTGCTGCCACCCGATCCCGGGCGACCCGATCGTAGGCTTACCTGACACAGGCTCTGGCATCACCATTCATTCCGAGGGCTGCTCAAAAATTATGAACCTAAGCAACAATCAGGTTCAAATGCACTTATCCTGGGTGAAAGATATTACCGATGAGTTTACCGTTGAATTGAAGGTAGAGCTTGAACGCCAACGCGGCATTATTGCCGAGCTAGCCGCAGCGATAACGCACGCCGAAGGTAATATCGAACGAATCGGCGTGACGGAACAAAACGCCAAACTAAGTGTTGTTAGTGTTGTGCTACATGTTCAGGGTCGACGACACCTGGCTCGAGTTATGCGCCGAATTCGCTCAATCAAAGCCGTTCTAAGGCTTACCAGAGTCATATCAAAATAAAGTGATTAGCTTCCAGGAGGAAATATGAGTAACAAGTCCATTATTCAAACAGCAGATGCACCGGAAGCAATCGGAACCTATTCCCAGGCAGTAAAAGTCGGCGAGACCGTTTTTTTATCTGGCCAGATCCCGCTGGACCCAAGTACGATGAGCCTGGTAGAAGGCGATATCAGCACGCAAATCACGCGAGTATTTGATAACCTTACCGCTGTATGCAATGCCGCAGGCGGTACACTTCAAGACATAGTTAAACTCAATATTTTCCTGACAGACCTAGGACACTTCGCCACCGTGAATGAAATCATGGCCAAGTATTTTGAAGCGCCTTATCCCGCAAGAGCCGCCATTGGCGTCGCATCACTACCTAAAGATGCTCAGGTTGAAATGGATGGCATAATGGTGATGAATTCATCTATTTAGGTTTGTCTTAACATCGCCTGATAACCTTCTCGGAAAGTCGGATAGTGAAGTTGATAAGCACTATCCAACATTCGCCTATTGGAACACTGCTTATTTCCGCTTCGCCGTTTTGCCTGCTCGGAAGGTTGGGTATTGATGGTCAGCCCCAAGTGCTCTGCTAGCCAGATAATCACTTCATTAAGATCTACTGGTTCACTATCACTAGCAAGATATAGCGGCTCCAACGCTGAGCCTTGAGCATTCAAGCGAATTAAGTGCTCAATAAAACCCACGCAATCATCTTCATGAATACGGTTACTTCGACGTAAGGCTTTACTTAAAATAGCCGCGCCACTTTCCGCAGACTGCTTTACCTGATTAATTAACTGGCGACGAGAACCACCATAGATCCCGCTAAAACGAATAATCGTGCTGGGTATGCCGCTGTGTCGAAGTAGACCTTCCGCTTCAAAGATAAGCTTTCCTGAAAACTGTTTTGGTTCACAAGGGCTTTGCTCATCTATCCAACTATCATCATTCTGGTGATAGACACTGCTACTGGAAACAAAGATCAATCGCTTTAAGCGCTTCGGATTAGGAAGCATCGTAAGCGTGTTTTCTAAACCCGTGACATAGGTATCACGATAAGCCTGTTCGGTGCGCTGGGAAGGCGTCAGGCAATAAATCAGGTAATCAACACCATCAGTCAGGACTTGTGAAAACACCTCTTCTAAACTCGATGCCTCTCGAACATCTGCAGCAAGATAATGAATGTCATCCTGAGACATTTGAGGTCTTCGGCGTAAACCAAAAACTTGAAAGTCACTTGAAAGCCTCTTCGCTACGCGCCCACCGATTTTACCGCAACCGACTATCAAAACCTTCTTACCTTGCATAGCGCCAAGCCTTTTCTATATGATTTGTCGCTAGTATAAAACGAAGTACTCTAAAAGACATTCGTAGATGCATGGAAGTACCTGCACTCACACAAAAGGGTTAAATCGGCATGGCAGCGCTGGAGGAAATAGAGCTTACGCAGTTAAAAGGTGTGGGCGCCAAACTGGCTGAAACACTTTCCAAGCTCGATATTCACAACATGCAGGACCTACTCTTCCACCTGCCTTTTCGTTACGAAGACCGAACTCGTATTCACTCTGCAGCCTCGCTTCGCCCCGGCATGCAAGGCTTGTTTGAAGTGGAAGTGCTCGGTAGTAGAGTCGTTCATGGAAGAAGGCGTAGTCTAGAAGTCAAAGTAAAAGACGCCAGCGGCACCGTTACACTGCGTTTTTATCACTTCAGCGCAGCTCAAGCCCGGCAACTTCAAAAAGGTACCTACCTGCGTTGCTATGGTGAGGCCAGGCTTGGAAAGCTGGGAATAGAATTCTATCACCCTGAGTACAATATCATCACAGGGGACGAGAAGAATACCGCACCCGAAACTTTAACTCCGGTTTATCCCTTAACCGAAGGAATTCAACAAGCAAGACTCCGTGCAATCTGTCGTCAAGCGCTTGGCTGGCTGGATCGCTGCGATGTCCGCGATCTACTGCCGCCTAGCATTCGAAAAGCCTACCAGCTACCGGAACTTAAACATGCACTAAGTTACTTACATGCTCCACCAACCGAAGCCGACCAACTCGCTTTGCTAGAAGGGCGGCATTTATGTCAGCAACGCCTTATTGTTGAAGAATTACTCGGGCATCACTTAAGTCTGTTAAAACTCCGCAAAGGCGTACAAAGTCACCAAGCCTTGCCTTGCCAGAATAATAGCCAGCTAGGCACTCAACTGCTTGAGCAGCTCCCCTTTGAACTAACCGGTGCACAAAAAAAAGTGTGCAGCGACGTCGACCATGACCTAGGCCAAGCCTTCCCCATGCTACGATTGGTACAAGGCGATGTCGGCTCAGGTAAGACCATCGTTGCGGCCTTGGCAGCCTTAAAGGTTGTAGAGTCGGGTGCTCAAGTCGCTTTAATGGCTCCCACTGAAATTCTTGCCGAGCAACATCTATTGAACTTCAGTCAGTGGTTTGCCGAGCTTAAGCTTCCTGATGGCAACTCGATAGAAATCGCATGGCTAAGTGGTAAGTCAAAGGGCAAGACCCGAGCAGCCGCCTTGGGAAAAATCGCATCGGGTAATGCTCAAGTCGTCATCGGCACACATGCTTTGTTTCAAGATGAAGTGAAGTTTTCACGCTTGGCCCTGGCGATTATCGACGAGCAACACCGCTTTGGTGTTCACCAGCGTTTATCCTTAAAAAACAAAGGGCAAGACTCCGGTTTGGTGCCACATCAGCTCATTATGACCGCCACGCCCATACCCCGGACATTGGCAATGAGCGCCTACGCCGACCTCGACACCTCGGTAATCGATGAACTCCCCCCAGGCAGACAAAAAATAGAAACCTTTGCCATTCCAGATAGTCGACGCTCCGAAATGGTTGAACGGGTTAGAAAATCTTGTGAAGCCGGCTGTCAGGCCTATTGGGTTTGCACTCTTATAGAAGAATCTGAAGCCCTGCAGTGTCAGGCTGCAGAGGAAAGCCTGGCCTGGTTACAAGCTCAGCTAGGAGGTTTGGTTGTCGCCTTGGTTCATGGGCGAATGAAGGCTCAGGATAAAAGCCTAATCATGGATCAGTTCAAAGAAGGGCGTATTGATGTATTGGTTGCTACGACTGTTATTGAAGTCGGTGTGGACGTTCCCAATGCGAACCTTATCGTTATTGAAAACCCTGAGCGCTTAGGGCTCGCCCAGCTACATCAGTTGCGCGGCCGCGTAGGAAGGGGCGCTTTAAAAAGCTATTGTGCGCTAATGTACCACCCACCTCTATCCGCCAATGGCAAAGAGCGCTTAAGTGTAATGCGCGAAAGTAACGATGGCTTTGTCATTGCCGAGAAAGATCTGGAGTTAAGAGGCCCTGGTGAAGTTCTGGGTACCCGGCAAACCGGTATGGTCGAATTTCGGATTGCAGACCTTCAACGTGACCAAAATTGGCTTCCTGAAGTCAAAACCATGGCTGCACAAGTGTTTGAGGACTCCAAGCTCAGTGAACTATTGATTCGTCGATGGGTCGGCGCAAAGCGTGTTTATGGAGAAGTTTAGTATTTTTGTTACCTTCGACTAAATTGACGAACTGTTTTGCTGGATTGATCTACACTTAGCTTATTGATATGGAAACGCTTATGGATAACAAAGAGTTAAATGACATGATACCCGCGGTGGTGAATAAAGTTTTTGAACAATACCAGAATGATGCCGAAATTAATTTGACTGAAGCGGACCAGCCAGTGTTGGTTGACCGTGAAGGCATTCCCGATAGCCAGATTCTGAAAACCATCTTGATGGCAGACACACTAGGGCGTTCGCAGCTAATATTTTTAGCCGACAGTATGCTGGATGTCGACAGTTTGAACAGTAAGGTAGGGCGCTCATTCGAAGCGCTGCCACATGAGGATGTACACAGCCTAATCGCCGTGCATAGCATCAAAACGCTTCCGGCTATTCCGGATATCACCGGTTTACCGGCGATTGTCGATGCTCGTGTCATCGAACAGGATACCGTCTATATCGAAACCGATGAAGCAGATAAACTGATCAAGCTGAGTAAAGAGGCCTTTTCAGCCTCAACTAGAAAAGCTAAAGTCGAAAGCGTTGCAGTGCCTCTATCATCGATACCTTACAACATAAATCAACCAGGCAGTGACCTTGAGCAGATCAATCAAGCGATTGAGAAGTTTACCTCCTTACGTATTAAACAGCGCTTGGAAGACACTCTTGAGCTTCCACCTCTGCCTCAGAGTGCACAAGAAATTATTCGCCTTCGCTCCAACCCTGATGCAGGCGCTGATGAACTGGCAGATATCATCGAAAAAGATCCAAGCCTTGCTGCTCAGGTAGTTAGCTGGGCTTCCAGCTCATTTTACAATGCACCCGGAAAGATCAAGTCAGTTCACGACGCGATCATCAGGGTATTGGGCTTTGATATGGTGATGAACCTGGCAATGGGTTTAGCTCTGGGAAGAACACTAAAAGTTCCTAAGGATGAGCCAAAAGGTTATGCCCCCTATTGGCAGCAAGCCATGTGGCTAGCTCTAGGTACGACCTCAATTCTAAGCAAAATTGACCCGACTTATCGCCCCAGTTTCGGCTTGTCTTATCTTTCGGGCTTGCTGCATAACTTTGGTTATTTGGTGCTTGCACACGTCTTCCCGCCTCACTTCTCGTTGATGTGTCGCTATATTGAAGCAAACCCCCATTTAGACAGTGGCTATATTGAGCACTTCTTACTGGGCATTACTCGTGAACAAATTGGTAGCCAGCTGATGTCTGTCTGGAATATGCCAGAAGAAGTCATTATTGGCTTGAGACACCAAAAGAATCAGGCCTTCGAAGGTGTAAATGCTGAATACGCCGGTTTACTGCAGCTCACTCAAGATATGCTGGCTGACGCAGGCGTTGTTCCTAAACCAGCCGACAAACTTGATGAAAGTATTTATACCCGTCTGCACATCACACCAGAAAAAGCCGAGGAAGCTTTGGCACAATTACTGGAAAGCAAAGATGATGTTGCAGCCGTGGCGGGTCTCATGGGGCGTTAGTTTACTTTACTTGTTAGAGAAAGCCCGGACATCGTCTCGGCCTTTCTCTATTTATATTTCATTAAAGTGTACATACTCTAAACCAGTGGTAGAATAGCTGAAGGATTATTTAAATAAGGATAGCCGGTAGTGTTTAGTGGTAATTTGATCAGTCGTGCAATAAAACTCTCACTAGTGATAGCTCTAGTAATCCAACTCAGCGCCTGTGCAACGAACTTTAGACAAGCCTTACAAAATCTAGAAGCACACAACTATCCTGAAGCCCTTCATTATTTCGAGCAGGACGCAAAGCTCGGCTACCGAATTCCCGCATTGCATGCAGCGAACCTTTATATCCTCGACTATCAAGTCCCTAGAGATCTGGAAAAATCCCGTCTTTATCTCGATATCGCAGAAAAAGCAGATTATGGGCGCTATGACCAAGCTTATGACTATTACATACCCTTGATAAAAGCCTACCAAATTCTTGCTGACACTGAAGAGCCAGATAAGTCATTAGCTTTTAAAATCCTGAAAAGCGAAAAGTACCAGGAGTATTATTGGGCATTGGCAGTATTAGCGCATAGCAGCCTGGTTGGGCACGGGACTGAGCGTAATCTTGACAATGCACGCTACTATTTTGAGAAATCGATTGAAAACCAGGTTTTTGACAGCTCCAATGCTTTCTATGCTTGGTGGCTGGCAACATATCCCAATGATTCATTTAGAAACCCGCAACGTGCTTTAGAAATGATAGAGGATATCATCGATGATGAGGACCTTTCAGACCGCCCTCTTTTTCTAGACACTGCTGCTGCCGTTTATGCGGCTAATGGTTTATTCGAACGAGCAGTAATCACGCAAAGGGATGCTTTATCGAGTTTAAAATACTATAGCGCCAAGCACCACTATATGGAGCAGTACCAAGCACCTCTCAACGCCCGCTTGGAATTGTATGAATCTGGCAAACCCTGGATATTTTCGGATGAGGAGATCGCTTTGTGCGGCTACGACTCAAAGCGTTGTATGAAATCACTACTTTCAGTAACGCCTATTGATAAAATGTCCCTACAGCTGGACATGCACTAACTTAGGTTTTTTGAACCTGTTTCTTACGCCGCTTCATCTTCGCATGTAGCAGGTCATTTTCTCCATATTCTTCCAAAATTCGCTCCAGCGTTCGCTCTACTTTGCTGGTAATACGAATTCGCTCCATCTGTGACCAGGTTGCCAATTCCCCTTGTCGAACCAGCTCTAGTAACTCGGCTTCAGACAGCGGGCTAAGTATTTGCCGAAAATCGAATTTTCTAAAATCCGGGTAGACATTAATATTGGCGCTGTATTCCTGGTTTAGCACCGAGGCAACGGTATTCATCAAGACATTAAAACGCGTCCAGTTTGGAGTATATTTCTGACTCACGGCACAAGTTGCTTTGGCAAAACGGCTAGCACTCTTATGCGTTAGCCAGCGTACCCAACTTGGAATTCTCGTGTTATCCCAACCATCTTTAGTAAACAATACGATCGGATTAATCAAACTTCCGATATAGTGATTCACATCGTATAAACGAGCCAAACGCTTAGCCGGCAAGTCATCACTAAAAGAACCGTCTATCCAGCGTCGTGTGGGTAGATAGGCTTGACGCTCACCAAGCTCATTCTTCGCTTCCAACATGACAGAAGGGAAAATACCGGGCACTGCACACGAAGCAAGCACAGCAGTACGAATATAAACATTTGGTGAAGTAATCGCATTCAACAAACGAGAGGTCTGATGGAGTTCTGCAGGCGCTACGGAAATATTGATCCGACGGCCTGTGAGTTCATACGCTTCTTGGAAGGTCAGATCAGGTACCAAACGATTGAGCACATGCTCTTCAAAATCTTTGATATCAGCGCGCTTTCTCTTTCCATACAAGAGCTTTTTAAGCCAGCCTGCATTTTCTTTCGCCTCAGCTAACATTCTCACTGGCTGAATGAGTTCTTTTAGCTCCAAATCTGTATGCGTACCAAATATGGCTGTAATGACCGAGCCCGCACTAGCGCCTGATATAACACTTGGTAGAAGATTTTGCTGAAGCAAGGCTTTTACAACACCAATGTGGAAATGTCCAAGTGCACCGCCGCCACTGAGCATCAGCGCTGTTCGGCCGTAGCAAAGGCTGGCTCGATGAAAGAAGTCTAGGCGCTCTTCATAATCGATCTGCGAGGCATCTAATTCTGCGATATGCTCTATGGACTCAACTATCTCATCGACATACTCTTCGATAAGTTTCTTCGTACCATACTTGGCATGGTTATAGAGAACAGGCTTACCCATTCCCCCCATATTGCCATGTATACCTTCATTCAGAGCGAACAGTAAGCCATGATAATTGTTGTCTCGACGAAGCCTCTGAAGAGCTTCTAGACGATGACGAATCTGTTTGTAGTCATATTCGCTTGTATGCTCAAGCTCTTTCCATTCGCTGGCACCCGAAGCCAGGTCATGTTTTTCTGCCGCACTGCACCAAGCCTGATAGCTTTCTGCAGCGGCCATGTTGATTTCAAGCTTAGCTAGTTTCTTGGATGAGCTTTCAAAAAACACTCGTACTCTCCGAAGTAAAGTCATGATTGCTTTCAAGCTTAACAGGAGATACCACTTTTCGCCGTATTATTTACCATTTTATGAGTATTCTTCAGGTTTTGTATGACCCAGATCATTCTTGAAGTGCCATCGCTTTACTCTGCTCCATGTTATGATACGCGCCGTCCTTTCAATCACTTCGAGTTTCCGATGACTATTGAAATCATTCCCTTTGAACGCTTGCTCATCGCTTTTATCCCTACTTTCTTTGTGATTGCTCTAATGCGATATTGGGGGCTGGCATACGGAAAAGCCTGTTACTCAATCATCCGCATGCTACTCCAGCTGCTATTAATTGGCTACGCGCTGATCATGATCTTCGAATCAGAAAGCAGCTTGCTCACCTTGGCTGTTCTATCAGTGATGATGCTGGCATCGAGCTGGATATCTCTAAACACGCTGTCAGATAGCACTGGCAACAACGCACTATCAACAAAGGGACGCTTTCAGTTATTCAGTAAAGCGCTGATTGCGGTATTTATTGGTGGCGGTTTAATGCTTGCTCTGGTCACACAGCTAGTGTTACAGCTAGACCCTTGGTACTTGCCACGTTATATGATTCCACTAGCCGGGATGATTTTTGCAACCTCAATGACCAGCATTAGTTTGGCTGGCGAACGTTTACAGGCTGAACTTCGTAGTGGCCATGTTTACGAAACTGCACGGAATACGGCTTTCAACACGGCAATGATTCCAAATATCAATGCAATGTTCGCCGTCGGTCTGGTCTCGCTACCTGGAATGATGACGGGGCAAATACTCTCTGGCGTATCGCCTTTTATTGCCGCTCGCTATCAGATAATGGTGATGTGTATGCTATTTGCCGCTGCAGGGATCTCTTCAGTCATTTTTATGACCTTGAGCCGATCATTATTAGATAAGAAATTGGAGTCAGAGTAAAAACAGCCATTTTTACTCTGACCCCAAATATGGGGAGCTTACTGCATTAAAGGGGAGTCGGACACACTAAAGTCGAAACCTTCAATGTCGGCATCCATAATTAATGAATGAATATACTGGGCAATCGCTTTACGTCTAACCTTTTCATTCAGGTAATCAGAAATTCGTTCTTTAACCATCTCATAAGGTAAAGCTTTACCTTCTTCTTTGTGGTTAATGAAAACAACATGCACACCATAACGGCTTTCGATTGGCGCACTGGCTAAACCTTCAGGACAATTGAATAACTGACGTTCGAATTCTGGCACAGTTTGGCCTTTACCAAGCTGCCCAAGGTGACCACCCGTCTCTTTTGAAGGGCATTTGGAATGCATCTTGGCCAGCTCTTCAAACTGCCCAATATTTTCTTGTAAGCGTTTAATCAGTTGCTCTGCCAGTTCCGTTGCTTCGGAACGAGCATTGGCATCATCGGGTGATGCATCAAGCAAGATATGACGCGCCTCGACCAAGGGGCTGGTCATGAATTTTTTAGGATTTGCTTCAAAATACTGACGGCAATCATCTTCACTGGCCGAAGGTACTTCGACTTCGGTATCTAACAAAGCTTCAAGAAACGCATCTTCAGTACTCTGGGCTTCTTGGCTCTTTGCACCACCTGCTAGATTTAAAGCTTCAGCACGCTGCTTAAGAAGCTCACTGATAATCAGAGACTCACAAGCCTTATTTTTCGATTCCGTGTGCGTTTGGGCCACGTGGTACTGCATTTCTTTGACGATGGCTGTTTCATCAAATTCTGTTTGATTCACTCGGATCATATCTAACTCCAACTTAGTCTATATTTTCAAAGGGGTCAGACTCGATTGAAACTAAGGTTTCAATCGAGTCTGACCCCTTTGAAAATATCCCCGCGCTTTGCGGGGATAAGATGGCTATTAAGCCTTACTACGTACAACCTGATAGTTACGAGAGAAGTACTTAACTGGCACACTCCAAACATGAACTAAACGGCTGAATGGGAAGACCAAGAACAAAGTCATACCCAAGGCTACGTGTAGCTTAAAGATTGGGTGAACATCAGCAATCGCTGCTGAAGCTTCAACGCCGTTAAACAAGACCATATTTTGCGCCCAGCTCATTAGCTTAACCATTTCAACACCATCCAGGTGACCCATCGATACGAAGATCGAGATCAAGCCTAGTAGTAGCTGAACCAACAACAAGAGTAGGATAAGGATATCCATTCTTGAGCTAGTCGCTCGCACTCGCTCATTACCTAAACGACGCTTAACAAGAATCACCAAGCCATATAAGCACACCAGGCCAAAGAAGCCACCCATGCCCATTGCGACCATTTGCTTGAAACTATCGCTTACGCCAAGTGTTTCCCATACCACATGTGGCGTTAATAGGCCCACAAAGTGCCCCATCAAAACCATAATGATACCCACGTGGAAAGGGCGGCTGCCTTTTCGTAATTGAGCACTTTCTAACATCTGGCTTGAACCAGTTTTCCAGGTATATTGATCGCGGTCGTAACGCACAATCGAACCTAAAACGAACACTGCCAAAGCAATGTAGGGGTAAATTCCAAAGAATAAATGATTTAAGTAATCCATTTTCTTATCCTCTCTTATCGGAGATAGAAGATTGTGACGAGGACGGCGTGGCATCAAAACCTACCCAGTTAACCGGGATATCTTGGTCACGACGCTGAGCTTCGCTGGGTCGACGCGTTGAAGACTCGCAGCTTTTATCTAGTGACTCAGCACCAAACTTCACTTCTTCCTCTTCCCATTCTTTGTCGATTGCTTTTTTCGTGTCATCTCGCTTCTCATCAGCGATTTGCTCACGAATTTCGTCCAATTCGATCTTACTGTCAGCAAAGTCCAGAAGCGCCTCAAACAAAACCGAGTAATCACTTTTACGTTTTTCCAAGCGACACTGGATCAAGCCTAAAATATGCTCCATTTCCTGCAACCAATTCTGGGCGTTCTCTTTACCTTGGGTTGAGAGAAACTCCAGGAACAAGGGGATGTAGTCAGGCAACTCGTGCTTGTCCAGCTCTAAACCTGCTTCGCGGTACATATCGACCAGATCTACCATTGCCTGGCCACGATCACGGGATTCGCCGTGTACGTGCTCAAACAACCATAGCGCGACCGAACGTCCACGATCGAATAGACCACCGTATTCACTCTGCCAGTCCATTAGATCCATCGCTGCCCGGTTTTCAATAAACGCCAGCAACTTGGTTTCGATGGCTGGCGCTAGGCCAGCCTCCGCTACCACTTGATCCAATTCACCTTTGTAAAGAAGGATGTCTTCCCGTGGGTAATCCATCAAACAAGATACAACAGCTAGCACCTTCGCATTTGAAGTATCCATCTTAGTCACCTCCTGAAACCGCGATGATATTCGCTCGGTTACTTGGTTTGTTACCACCAAACATGTTGACTTCGTTGTTACCATCGCTACAGCCATTGCCGAAGCTGAAACCACATGAACTCTTCATGTCGTAAGCATCTTCTGCGTAAGCTTTATGGCTTGATGGCACGACGAAACGGTCTTCGTAGTTAGCAATCGCCATGTAACGATACATTTCTTCAACCTGTAAGGCTGTTAAACCCGTCTTCTTCAAAACTTCCAGATCTTCTTTGCCTTCTACTTGCTGTGAACGCTTGAATGAACGCATTGCCAGCATTCTTTCTAGTGCATTCACAACTGGCGCTTCTTCACCGGCCGTTAGCAAATTAGCCAAGTACCGTACCGGAATACGCAGTGACTTAATGTCTGGAATCACACCGTCCATACCAATACGACCCTGCTCAGCAGCATTCTGGATTGGGGATAGTGGTGGGATGTACCAAACCATTGGCAGCGTACGGTACTCTGGGTGTAACGGTAGCGCTACTTTCCAGTCCATTGCCATCTTATAAACAGGTGATGCTTGAGCCGACTCAATCCAGCTATCAGGAATGCCTTCAGCGCGTGCCGCATCTTGCACTTTAGGATCATTTGGATCTAGGAAGATATCCAACTGTGCCTGGTACAAATCTTTCTCTAGCGGCGTTGCTGCTGCTTCTTCGATACGGTCTGCATCATAAAGAAGTACACCCAAGTAACGGATACGACCTACACAAGTCTCAGAACAAACTGTTGGCTGGCCCGCTTCGATACGTGGGTAACAGAAAATACACTTCTCTGACTTACCAGACTTCCAGTTGTAGTAGATCTTCTTGTATGGGCAACCCGATACACACATTCTCCAACCACGACACTTGTCTTGGTCGATCAATACGATACCGTCTTCTTCACGCTTGTAGATCGCACCTGAAGGACAACTTGCAACACAAGCCGGATTCAAACAGTGCTCACATAAGCGTGGCAAGTACATCATAAAGGTCTTTTCGAACTGACCGTAGATGTCTTTCTGCGCTACTTCATTGAAGTTTGAATCAACTTTACGTTTAGCGAACTCCGTACCTAGAATCTCTTCCCAGTTTGGGCCCCAGTTGATCTTCTCCATGATTTTGCCAGTGATCAGCGACTTCGGACGAGCCGTTGGCTGATGCTTGCTTTCTGGCGCAGTATGCAGATGCTCGTAGTCGTAATCGAATGGCTCATAGTAGTCATCGATTTCGGGTAGGTCAGGGTTACCGAAGATATTCGCCAACACACGCATCTTGTTACCTTGACGCGGTGTCAACTTACCATCGTTACCACGGACCCAACCGCCGTTCCATTTTTCCTGGTTTTCCCACTCTTTAGGGAAACCCACGCCTGGCTTAGATTCAACATTGTTAAACCAAGCGTATTCAACACCGTCACGGCTCGTCCATACGTTCTTACAAGTGATAGAACAAGTGTGACAGCCGATACATTTGTCCAGGTTCAGGACCATGCCTATTTGTGCACGTACTTTCATCGCTATGCTCCTCGCTCTTCAGACGACTCGTCCAACCAGTCAACTTTGTCCATCTTACGGACGATTACAAATTCATCTCGGTTACAGCCAACGGTACCGTAGTAGTTAAATCCGTATGCTTGCTGTGCGTAACCACCGATCATGTGAGTAGGCTTCATAACCGCTCTTGTAACAGAGTTATGCATACCACCACGTGTCTTGGTTGTTTCAGCCCCCGGCATATTTATTTGTCGTTCCTGTGCGTGATACATCAAGCTCATACCTTCGTTTACACGCTGGGAAACGACCGCACGACATGCAATGGCACCGTTAACATTGAACACTTCGATCCAATCGTTATCTTCGATGCCTGCTTTTGCTGCATCAACTTCCGAGATCCAAACAATCGGACCACCACGTGAAAGGGTCAACATCAACAAGTTATCAGAGTAGGTTGAGTGGATACCCCATTTCTGGTGAGGTGTAATCCAGTTCAATACGATCTCTTTGTTGCCGTTTGGTTTCTTGTCTAACAAAGGCTTAACTGTCTTCATGTTAACTGGTGGCTTATACAAGCACTGGGTTTCACCGAAGTCACGCATCCACTCATGATCCTGATAGAACTGCTGACGACCTGTCACTGTTCTCCATGGAATCAACTCGTGTACGTTGGTATAACCTGCGTTATAAGATACGTGCTCATCTTCCAGACCTGACCAGGTAGGAGAAGAGATGATCTTACGAGGCTGCGCCTGAATGTCGCGGAAGCGGATTTTTTCCTCTTCTTTCGGCTTAGCCAAGTGTGTGTGATCTTTACCGGTAAACTCTGACAGTGCAGCCCATGCTTTAACCGCTACCTGACCATTAGTTTCTGGTGCCAGGCTCAAGATCACTTCAGAGGCATCAATTGCCGACTCAATCTTCGGACGACCCTGATGCGCGCCTTCTTCAGTGTGCTTATAGTTAAGCTCACCCAAGAACTTCACTTCATCTTCAGTGTTCCAAGTAATACCCTTACCACCATTACCTAGTTTCTCTAGCAATGGGCCAAGCGAAGTAAAGCGCTTATAGGTATTCGGGTAATCACGTTCAACAACGGCTAGGTTTGGTGCCGTCTTACCTGGAATCAGGTCACACTCACCTTTCCACCATGCTTTCACACCCTCTGGCTGAGCAAGCTCTCCTGGTGTGTCGTGCTGAAGCGGTACCGTGACCAAATCTTTCTCAACACCCAAGTGGCCTTCACAAAGTTCAGAGAACTTCTTGGCAATACCTTTGAAGATATCCCAGTCAGATCTCGATTCCCAAACCGGGTCAATCGCTTTAGAAAGAGGGTGAATAAACGGATGCATATCCGACGTATTCATATCGTCTTTTTCGTACCAAGTTGCTGTAGGTAATACAACATCTGAATACAAGCAGGTAGTCGACATACGGAAGTCTAGCGTCACTAGCAAGTCGACCTTACCCTCGACTGGCGTATCGTGCCACTTAACATCTTCTGGCTTCTTGGCGCCACGTTCATCAAGGTCTTTACCTTGAAGACCGTTCTTAGTACCTAGAAGGTGACGAAGCATGTATTCATGACCCTTACCTGACGAACCTAATAGGTTTGAACGCCAGATAAACATATTATGAGGATGGTTTTGAACATCATCCGGATCTTCACAAGCAAACTTCAAAGAACCGTTCTTCAATTGATCAACCGTGTATTCTTGAGGAGTTTTACCTGCCTTCTCAGCATCTTTAGTCAACTGCAATGGGTTAATTGCTAATTGAGGTGCTGATGGCAACCAACCCATACGCTCTGCACGCGTATTGTAGTCAATGATAGAAGCTTGCCACTTAGACTTATCAGCCAAAGGTGACACAACCTCTTCCATTTCCAATTTCTCATAACGCCATTGGTTTGCGTGATTGTAGAAGAAAGAGGTACCGTTCATTTGACGTGGTGGACGCTGCCAATCCAAACCAAATGCTAGCGGTAGCCAACCACACTGAGGACGCAACTTCTCTTGTCCAACATAGTGAGCCCAACCGCCACCAGATTGACCGATACAACCACACATCATCAACATGTTGATAACGCCACGGTAGTTCATGTCCATGTTGTACCAGTGGTTCATCGCCGCACCGATAATGATCATGCTGCGACCAGTCGTCTTGTTTGCATTGTCTGCAAACTCTCGTGCGATCTTGATGATCTGCTCACGCGGCGTACCGGTGATTTTTTCTTGCCATGCTGGCGTGTATGGCTTGTCTTCGTCAAAACTTGATGCTGAATTTGCACAGTTTAAACCGTGCTCAACACCGTAGTTTGCAAGAGTCAGGTCAAATACAGTTGCAACCAACTTCTCACTACCATCTGCTAACTTAATTTTCTTAGCAGGTACTTTACGTAGTTGATTCGCATCGTGATCAGTATGATCAAAATAACCGTATTCGTGCTCTTGTCCACCGAAGTAAGGGAAGGAAACTTCAACCACTTCGTCTGCACTATCTTTTAGTGATAAGCCTAATTTGATCTCTTCGCCGGTATTACCGTCTAGCTGATCAATATTCCACTTACCTTTTTCACCCCAGCGATAACCTATTGAACCGGTAGGTGAAACCAACTCATTGCTCGCATCGTTAACTGCAATCGTCTTCCACTCAGGGTTGTTTTCTTGACCCAAGTTACCATCGAGATCAGAGGCTCTTAGGAAGCGACCTTGCTGTAAGCCTTGATCAGACTCTTCTAACATAACCAAGTAAGGGAAATCAGTCTTGGTACGCACGTATTCAGTGAAGTAAGCACTTGGCTTATCTACGTGAAACTCTTTCAGAATAACGTGGCCCATTGCCATCGCTACTGCTGAGTCAGTACCTTGCTTCGCGTGAATCCACTCATCGGTCAACTTCGCAACTTCTGAGTAGTCAGGTGTAACGGATACAGTCTTAGTACCCTTATAGCGAACTTCAGTGAAGAAGTGAGCATCAGGTGTACGCGTTTGTGGAACGTTAGAACCCCAAGCAATGATGTAGCCAGAGTTATACCAGTCTGCAGATTCTGGTACGTCAGTCTGCTCACCCCAAATCTGAGGAGATGCTGGTGGCAAATCACAGTACCAGTCATAGAAGCTTAGGCAGTTACCACCGATCAAGGATAAGTAACGAGCACCTGCCGCATAAGAAACCATCGACATCGCAGGAATTGGCGAGAAGCCGGTAATACGGTCAGGACCATATTTCTTAGCAGTGTAAACGTTAGAAGCAGCAATCAGCTCATTAACTTCTTTCCAGTCAGAACGAACCAAGCCGCCCATACCACGTTTTTCTTTGTAGGATTTAGCTTTTGCCGGATCGTTAACAATCGATTCCCAAGCTTTAACCGGGTCACTATGCTGGGCTTTAGCTTCGCGCCATAGCTTCAATAGAGCTTTACGTACCTTTGGGTACTTCAAGCGGTTTGCACTATAGATGTACCAGGAATAACTCGCACCACGAGGACAGCCGCGTGGCTCGTGGTTAGGAAGGTCAGGGCGCGTACGAGGATAATCAGTTTGCTGGGTTTCCCAGGTTACCAGGCCATCCTTAACATAAATCTTCCAACTACATGAGCCAGTACAGTTGACCCCATGTGTTGATCGTACAATTTTATCGTGCTGCCAACGACGGCGATAGCCATCCTCCCAGCCACGATCCTCGTTGGTTGTTACGCCATGCCCTGAGGCAAAGTCCTGCTTTTTCGTTTTGAAAAAACGTAACCTGTCTAAAAACTGACTCATTTGTGGTTCCTCACCCTTGTTTGTTTATTCCCATCACTTAACTTCTGTCATGGCCAAACAAACGATTATTTTTGAACAATTGATATTCAAAGCACATTGGCAGTATTGTGTACATAACACGACTCCATTAGTGCGATTGCTCTCAGTATATGGAGGGGCAAGAATATTGAAATTGATTTGCATCAATTTACACCAGGCGGCTCTGGTCATAAAACAGCCAAACTACCCACTTAGGGTTATCGTGAATTATTTTTAAGATATTGATATATAATAGATTTTTATTTTATCGGCCTTACTACATCAGGCTATGGCTTTTTAGGGGTATTACCCGTGTTACAACGCAATCAGCAGTTCATTCACTCAGTGATGAGTTACATAAACTTGTCACTGTTTACCATCATAGGTATCACCTTATTATCGATATTCTTTTCTTTTTGGGTGACAGAGCAAGCCGATTCCGATGCTCATGCGATTAACCTCTCAGGTTCAATGCGCATGCAGACCTATCATATAGGCTTAACCGCTACTCACTCCCCAAATGACATCGGGCCGCTAATAGAAAAACTAGACCAAACCTGGAATAACACCCTTTTTACTAACCTTCACTCATCCCTTTCAAACCCTGACTTGGAACAAGCTTTTACAAACGGCTACCAGCATTGGTTTGAGATCGTCAAACCACGTTTGAAGAACGGTGAAAAACCAATCCCCGAAACACTTACCTTGCTCAACAAACAAGTTGATCTAACCGATATTCTGGTATCTGAGCTTCAGCTAGAAGCTGAGTCAAAAATTCGCACACTTCGAACCTTCCAATTATTTGCCATGCTGTTTACCACCTTGGTTGGTAGCCTGATTTTTTATCTGCTTAAAAACCGTGTAGAAAGCCCCCTGGGCCGCCTGACAGAAGCTGCAAAAATGATTCGTGATGGCTACATCCAGCAGCACATCGACATTCCTGGTAAAGATGAGCTGGCTTTACTAGCACAAACCTTTAACCAGATGAGCCAATCAATCGCTGAAACTTATCAACAGCTAGAAAGCCGGGTTGAAGAACGAACCAAAGAACTAAAACGAAGTAATACCGTCCTAGAATATTCCTTCGGCGTTGCCAGGAAAGTACTGGAAGATCAAGACAAGAGCCTGGATTACCAAGAAATTATCAATGATCTAGGCATGATACTAATGGTTAAAGATATTGAGCTCTGCCTATTTACGACACAAGGCGAACGCCCTTATTTGCAGATTGACATGCATGATGATGATGAACAGCTTTGCAATCGCTTTACCTGTGAAGGCTGCCGCGGTGACGGACCTTTCAATCAATTAGCTGAGGATGCTTTGATATATCGATACCCAGTCATTCATCAAGCAAAACAGTATGGTGTGATCAAATTACCTCAATCGAAAGACAAACCCCTTCTCTTATGGCAACAAAAATTGGTCCAATCTAGCGCTGACCAACTAGCCATCGCTTTATCTTTACAGGAGACCAAAGAGCAAGAACACCGCTTGGCGATGCTTAGTGAGCGTACAGTAATGGCCCGAGAGCTTCACGACTCTCTAGCTCAATCGCTCTCTTACCTGAAGATTCAAGTAACACGCTTACAAAAGTCACACGATAAGAAAAAGTATGAGATGCAACAGCCAATTATTGATGAGCTGAGTGAGGGCCTTTCATCAGCTTACCGTCACTTACGTGAACTACTCACCACCTTCCGCTTAAAAATCGATGATAAAGGTTTACATGGCGCAATTGAGCAAACCATTAAGCAATTGAGAGCGCGAACCGAGATGCACATTAACCTGAAGAATTCACTGAAGAATATTCCTTTGAGTCCTTCTGAGGAAATTCACGTGCTACAAATTCTTCGTGAGGCCAGCCAGAATGCTGTCAACCACTCCAAGGGTACACGCCTGGATATTAGCTTACTTCAGCAAACTGACAAAACCATCCAACTGGAAATTAAAGACGATGGAGTAGGGCTGTCCAGCAACCCAGAAAAGTTAAATCATTATGGCCTGGCCATCATTCAAGAACGCAGTCGGCACTTGAACGGTGAGCTAGTTGTTAAGAGCTCTCAAGAGGGTATCCAAGGTACTCAAATCCAGCTTCGTTTCTCACCCAGTTACCTCAGAGAAAGTGATGAAAGTAAAGTTATCATACGCTCGTAACACGCAAATCACATTTCTCCCATTTGAGCGGTGACCTTACTTGGCATCGTTCTGCACACCAACTAACATAGAACGCTTCACTCTAATCGCTTAAAAGACCAATAATAACGATGACAAGCCATTACGAAAAAAGCGTTGAAGAGCTTCAGCTCGAATATGCAAACAAGCGTCGCTTCCCCTTCATAAAGTTTTCTCAGTCACTTGAAAGTGAGTTCAGGGAATATCGACACCAACGCTTACTAGAACGAATTCCTGCAATTGGAGTTGCCGCATTATTCATTTTTTTCTTATTTGCTTTACTAGATATCTACACGCTCCCCGAGTCTGTCTACGTCGTCACAACCTGTATTCGTCTGTTTATAGTTTGCCCTCTCATCGCTATAACAATGATCGCCGCCCGAATGAATTGGTCGATACGCGCGTATTCAAGTCTGTATATGAGTGCCTACATAGTCTCTGGCTTAAGTATCGTTGCTATTATGTACACTACACGAATTAATGATGCGCAAATGCCTTACGACGGTGTGTTGCTGCTCTTGGTTTTTGGCTATTTCCTAATGGGCTCGCCGTATACTTTGGCCACATTAGGTGGAGTGATCGTATCGCTGGGCTATTTTACCCTTGAGCTCAATCTGAACTCTCCCAGCCATATTATCAGCTCAAATGCTGCGTTTATTATTACACTCAATTTTATGGGGGCGATTGGCAGCTACATGCAAGAACGATCACGGCGTAGCCTCTTTCTCAATAAGAAGCTGGTTGAACTTGCAAAGTCTAGAGACCAGCAAGAAATATCCTCACGTACGAGGCTGTTAGCCACCGCCAGTCATGACTTGAGACAGCCTCTACACGCTATGAACTTACTTATTGAGACCTTAGAAAACCAGCTTCCCAAGGGAGATTCTTTAGCCTTAACACAAAAACTTAAGCTCGCCATTAATCAACTAAGCCAGTTACTTAGCTCTTTACTCAATATCTCAAGGTTAAATGCCGGCATTGTTGAAGCAAAGAATACAAACTTTGATCTTTCAAGTTTGATCGGCTCACTAATTCCCGAGCAAAACATTCGTGCGGAAGAGCTTGGTATGACGATTCGCACCGAAGGCCCCTCACCTTGTATTGTAAAAAGTGACCCAATCTTAGTCGAGAGAATATTTCGAAACCTTTGCGAAAATGCATTTAAGCATGCCGATGCAACCGGAGTAAAAGTCAATTGGTACAAAGAAGGCAAAACTATCTTCTTGGAAGTGGAAGACAATGGCAAAGGAATTCCTGAAGAAGAAATGGAAAGTATCTTCGACGAGTTTCATCAAACGGATCAATCTGACAAGCAAGGTATGGGCTTAGGGCTTGCGATTGTCAAACAGCTAAGTGAGCTATTAGAAGTCAAATACGGCGTCAGAGCAGGAAAACATAAGGGCGCATGCTTTTGGCTAGAGCTGGCGCAAGCCTATTCTCTCGAGAAACCGATTAACAATGCACCAGCACAAGTGCCACGCCCCAGCCCTGATAAGCGCATTCTCCTAATCGATGACGACCAAAGTGTCCTGGATTCATGCCAAATACTGTTAGCCAATTGGGGCTACTCCGTCGCCGCAGTTAAGAACCCTTACGATGCGTTAAGCTGCAGCGAGTCAGAAATTTTCGACCTTATTATCTGCGACTATCGCTTTCCTGCTTATCCACAAAATGGCATTGAACTGATACTAGAGATGAGAAAAAGAGCAGCGACCGCCACGCCCGCAATTTTAATCACAGCCGACACTCAGCAAGAAGTCAGCGAAGAAGTCAGTCAGAGTTTTGTTGAACAGGATCTAAATATTACCGGAATCGCCTTTAAACCATTAGCTCCCGCCAAATTAAAGCTAATGATTCAGCACTACTTACAGGCAAAGAATTAGCCTATTTGAGGCTAATTTTTAAGCCGCTACAATGAATGGCCGCTAAGCAATTATTCTAACAAGCCCAAATCAACTGCTACCCGAGCACATTCAGTGCGGTTATGTACGTTTAGCTCGCTAAATAAGGTCTTCATATGGCTCTTGATCGTATGCTCGGTCAAATGCAGGCGCTGGCAGATTTTCTTGTTTGGTAAGCCTTCACACACTAACTGTAAAACTTCCTTTTGCCGAGGTGTTAACTCTGGTAATTCAGCAACTTGTTGTGACTGATAAAAGTCTGGCAGGCAATTCTCGCCTTCCATGACTTTTTTTATCTGATTAAGGATCACTTCACTGCTGCTGGCTTTACTAATAAAACCACTAGCCCCAGCCTTAAGGGCTCGCTGAACATCCCTGAGTTCCTCGGAAGCTGACAAAATAATTGCCGGGATGAATATTTTCTGCTCAGACAGGTATCGAAGAATAGACAGCCCCCCCTCATCAGGTAAGCATAAGTCGAGCAATATCAGGTCATAACCCTGATTTTGTCCAAGGTGATTTTGAGCCTCTATCACGCCATGAGCACATTCGATCACAACCTCTTCGCTCAAACGCTTAAGCACAAATGAAAGCCCTTCCAGGTAGACTGGATGGTCCTCTATCACTAATAATTTCAGTTCACCACTCATCGGCGAAAAGCAAGAAGCTTGCATAACAGTATGATTACCAGGCTGATGTTATATTTGTTTTTTAGCATGCATATTATGCTGATATTAACACCTGCTTAGCAAGCCAATTATTGGCCATTTATTAACCAGTAAACATAAAAAACCGCGCTAGTTGCGCGGTTTTTTATTTTAAGCCATAACTTACAACTTATGGATTGTCGTTATGGATTATAGTGCTCGCAGCTCTTACGTAGGTAGAACCACCAGTTAAGAACGATACATACGGCGTAGAACGTTGCGAAGCCATATAGCGCGTACTCAGGAGTCGTCGCCTTGATTTGCTCACCCAATACTTTAGGCATAATGAATGCACCGTATGCTGCCACCGCTGCAGTCCAACCCAATACCGGACCTGCTTGCTCTTTATTGAATACCTGAGAGATGGTACGGAAAGTAGAACCGTTACCAATACCTGTTGCAGCAAACAAGACTAAGAACAATACAAAGAATGGTACGAAGAATTCTTCAGGTGTTGCTGACTGGTAAGCGGCTTTCATGAAGTAAGCCACACCAATTGCACATGCCACCATAATTACCGCACAAATCTGAGTAACTAAAGCACCACCTACTTTATCAGAGATCCAACCACCAACTGGGCGAATCAAAGCACCGATGAAAGGCCCCATCCAGGCGTACATTAAAGCACTTGGCCCATTAGGGTTAGCCGTGTTGTGTGTCATCACACCATCAACCATCACGTGCTGGAAACCAAATACAACTTTAATCGTTAGCGGGAAAGATGCTGCAAAACCAATGAATGAACCAAAAGTCATTGTATAAATAACTGTCATTGCCCAAGTATGCTTGTTATCAAAGATTTTGTACTGACGCGTTAAGCTCTCACCGATCTGACCTGGAATCGCTTTCAAAGCAAATACTGTCGCTGCGATAACAATAGGTAATACGATCCACTTACTTACACCAAAACCTGAACCACCCACTTTCTCAGGAAGCATCAACCATAGGCCGAAGATTGCACAAGCAAAGCCAACCAGCAACATCATTGAAATTAAGCCGAAAGAACCAACAGGGCCAGGAATACTTGGCGAAATGTGGTCTTCACGCAAGTTATTCATACCGAACCAGCCAGCAAGTGCGAGAGGAATCAGGAAGAGCAACCACACGAAGCCTGCATTTTGAATCCATGCTTCAGTACCTGCAGGAATCTTACCGATCAAGGTACCTGAAGTATTAACTAGCGTCATTGACTCGCCGCCTAGTGCGCCGAACATGCCAACAGTCATCGCCAATGGAACCAGAATCTGCATCGTAGTAACACCAAAGTTACCCAGACCCGCATTCAAACCTAGCGCCAAGCCCTGCTGCTTCTTAGGAAAGAAGAAACTGATGTTTGACATTGAAGATGAGAAGTTACCACCACCAAAGCCAGATAGAAGCGCTAGTGCCTGGAAAACCCAGAAAGGTGTTTCAGGGTTAGACAGCGCGATACCTGTACCGGCTGCAGGTAGCATGAGTAATGCTGTGGTAAAGAAGATTGTATTTCGGCCACCCGCCAAACGGATAAAGAAGGTGCTGGGTATTCGTAGCGTTGCACCCGTCAAACCGGCAATCGCCATTAAAGTAAATAGTTGTGATTTTTCATAGGGGAAGCCCAAGTTCAACATTTGAACCGTGATGATGCCCCAATACAACCAAACCGCGAAGCCGCAAAGCAAACTCGGGATAGAAATCCACAAATTTCGGTTGGCTATTTTCTTACCGGTGGATTCCCAGAACTGCTCGTCCTCCGGATCCCATTTTTGAATATCCGACATAGAATTTCTCCCAATGTTATAAATAATGCTAAGTCACGTTCATCATGCGCAAGCCTATAAACAAGAACAATCGACTCAAGGGAGTAGGCATTTCTTCACCCTTTACTTACCCCCCAATGAACCGAGGGCGCTAAAGTTGACGTAGAATCGATCAAAGCTGACGCTATCTTGCTGGAACTCATCCTTAGCTTGGAAACCGTGAACGGCTAGAGATAGTGCGTAAGGGTTGAAAACAACTGATTCGATTTGCGTATCCCAGGCTGCAATATCCTTAAGGGAGTTGATGGCCTGCTGCTTAACAATATAAGGTACAGCAAACCAGCCGAATACACTGTAGATTAAAAAGAAAAGAATGAGCCAGAACTTCTTGGATTTGAAATTAAGGATGGTCGACACAGTGTAACCCTCTAGAGTGGCTATTTTAGAACAGAACCTTGAACCGCGAAGCTGACATTATAAAACGAGCTGAGCAATAAAGAACTAAAAAGGAACTAAAAAATGACCGAAAACTGCTCACAAGAGAAACGTTGCCCCTGGTGCGGTAATGACCCTTTATATCAGCAATATCATGATGAAATTTGGGGTAAGCCAAGGTGGGGTAGCCAGGATCTATTTGCCAAACTTTGCCTTGATGGCCAACAAGCGGGTTTGAGCTGGATTACGATTTTACGAAAAGAAAAAAGCTATTACGAAGCATATGATAATTTCGATCCTAAGCGTATTGCAGAATATGACCAGACGAAGATAGATGAATTACTGCTTAATTCAGGTGTGATTCGAAATAAGCTTAAGGTGAACTCTATTATTAAAAATGCACGCGAATTTCTCGAGATTGAAAAGAATGAGGGTGACTTTTCAAAGTACCTTTGGTCATTTGTTGGCGCTAAGCCGATAGTTAACAGCTGGCGGACGATGGCAGATGTACCGGCTGTAACGCCAGAGTCCGAAGCAATGTCGAAAGATTTGAAAAAGCGCGGCTTTACCTTTGTCGGTCCGACTATTTGCTATGCCTTTATGCAGGCTGTGGGGATGGTTAATGACCACCTGGTGACATGCCCAGAGTGGTCAAAAGTGAGCTAAAAGCTGAGTGAAGTTTAGCCCTTCTGATTCACCATCCATACTGCGGCTTCAACTCGAGAATTCAAACCTAGTTTTTTCAGGACATGTTTGACGTGAACCTTCACGGTTCCGTCAGAGATATCGAGTTCACGGGCAATAAGCTTGTTGCTCATACCTTTGGCTATGAGTTTCAGGATCTCGTGTTCCCGGCTGGTTAGTTTGGCTAATAAGTTCGATTTCTTATCGTTGCCGCCTCGTATTGCTCCGGCCAGAACATGTGTTAGCTTCTCACTGATCACCATTTTACCAAGCGCGGCTTCTTTTAGCTTTTCCAGTATTTGCTCAGGGTCCATATCTTTAAGCAGGTAGCCGTCGGCACCATAAGTAATAGCGCAAACAACGTCTTCATCACTATCGCTTACGGTTAGCATGATGATACGGGAGGTGATCTCGGCATTTCGCATGGCTCTAAGTGTTTCCAAACCATCCATACCTTGCATATTCAGATCTAACACGATTAGGTCGGGCTCGTGCTCTTTAGCAAGCTCTAGGGCGCTATGCCCATCACTTGCTTCACCAATGACTTCTAGCTCATCTTCGAATTCAATCAGCTGGGTTAGTCCTTTTCTTAATAAAGGGTGGTCATCAACTAATAATATGGTGGCGGGGATCTGGCTCATGAGTGCTTCAACCTTTATGCGGCGCTTAGTTTCTGGTTTAAGAATCTTATCTAGTCGCAACTCTGTCTTAGAACGCGCCATTTGGCAAGAACCCTGGTTCTCAAAATTGACGTGAATCATGTTCGACAGGCTTTACTCGTGGAGGCTTAGAGAGAGTAGGCACCGAAATGTACCTACTTCTGGTCGCATGTGTTGTACCCCTTGTTTTACGCAGCGTAGCGACAATGCAGGTGCTGGCAAGGGTACTACCCAGTAGTAGGTATTGGGGGGTAAGTAAAGGGTGAAGAAATGCCTACTCCCTTGAGTCGATTGTTCTTGTTTATAGGCTTGCGCATGATGAACGTGACTTAGCATTATTTATAACATTGGGAGAAATTCTATGTCGGATATTCAAAAATGGGATCCGGAGGACGAGCAGTTCTGGGAATCCACCGGTAAGAAAATAGCCAACCGAAATTTGTGGATTTCTATCCCGAGTTTGCTTTGCG